>JAPHUU010000207.1 GCA_026193555.1 Rhodanobacter sp. | reverse complement strand
GCACGGCGTGCCAGTCAGCGGGCTGTATTACGACGTCAGCGTGTTCTGGATCGACTTCAAAAATCGCATCGAGGCGCAGCACATCAACGCCACCGACGTGATCGAGGTTAACAGCGGCGACACCCGCAGCCGCGGTTTCGAGGGTCAGCTCAACTACGATTTCCTCGCGCGGACTTCACTGGCCGACCGCGGCGAGCATCTGGAAGCGTTCATCAGCGCCAGCCTGCTCGATGCCCGTTTCACGTCCAGCGCGATCCCCGGCCAGGTGGGCAGGATTCCGGCCTACGCACCACACCATCTGCTCAAGGCCGGCGTTACCTGGCGCGTCGAGCAGCGCATCAAGCTCAGCCTCACCGCGGTCTCCTCCGCTGCACAGTTCTGGCAGGATTCCAACCAGCCGCACGGCAGCGGCGACAGCTACCTGCCGGCGCGCATCCCTGCCTACACCGTGCTGGATCTGGCCGGCGACTGGCAGCTCAACCGCAATGTCACCCTGCTCGCCGGGATCAGCAACCTCGCCGACCGCCAGTACTACGATCGCGTCTGGCGGACCGGACTGGAGCCGGCGTTGGGGCGGTCGTGGTATGCGGGAGTGCGGCTGGCGATGTGAAGAATCCAGTGCGGTGGTGCCGCGGCGCTGTCCTGCTGACCGCGGTATGTTTGGCTGTACCGTTGACACTTTCCCGTTGCGCATCACCGTGAGAAACGTCCCATGTCGATTCGCCAAACTGCTCGCTCCGTCGTTCTGACTCTTGCCGTGTTGTTGGCAGGTGGAAACCAGGTATGGGCCGCCGAATCCCCCATTCCCGCCAGCGTCACCGGCGCGCTGGAATGGCGCCAGCTGGGGCCGTTCCGCGGCGGTTGGGCGACGATGGCGGCAGGCGTGCCGACGCAGCCCGATACGTTCTACATCGGCACCGCTGGCGGCGGCGTGTGGAAGAGCAACGACGCGGGGCGGACGTGGCAATCACTGTTCGATCGCCAGCCGGCCTCGTCGGTGGGCGCGCTGGCGGTGGCGCCGTCGGACCCGAACATCATCTATGTCGGCACTGGCCAGGTGGCCGCGCGTTATGACGTGGGCGCCGGCAACGGCGTGTATCGCTCGGCCGATGGCGGCCAGCACTGGCAGCATGTGGGGCTGGACGATACCCGGCATATCGGCAAGATCCTGGTCGATCCAGAGCATCCGGACACGGTGCTGGTCGGTGCGCTGGGTCACTACTTCGGGCCGAACCATGAGCGTGGCGTGTTCCGTTCCACTGACGGCGGCAAGAGCTGGAAGCAGACGCTGTTCGTCGATGCCGATACCGGCATCGTCGACATGGCGGCCGATCCCGCCAACCCCGAGATCGTCTACGCGGCGGCGTGGCAGGTGCGCAACTATCCGTGGCTGTCGTATTTCCAGCCGAACGCGGGGCCGGGCAGCGGGCTGTATCGTTCCGTTGATGGCGGCGTCAGCTGGGCACGCCTCGGCGGCAAGGGCTGGCCCGGCGGCACGCTGGCGCGGATCGGTCTGGCCGCGGCCAGCGGCGGGCGGGTTTACGCGGTGGTCGATGACGCCAGCTCGCCCAAGCAGAGTGGTCTGTACCGCTCCGACGACGGCGGCGCGACATGGCAGGTGACCAGCCACGAAGGGTGGCTGGCCAACGACTACTTCAGCCGCATCACGGTCGATCCCGGCGATCGCGACCGGATCTACTCGGCGGGGCAATCGATCCGTCGTTCGGATGACGGCGGCAAGACCTGGGAGGTATTCAAGGGCGCGCCCGGCGGTGATGACTACCATTACCTGTGGATCGATCCGAAGGACACCCGGCGGATGATCTCCGTCAGCGACCAGGGCGCGGTGGTGACCGTCAACGGCGGGCAGAGCTGGGGCAGCTGGTACAACCAGCCGACCGGCCAGTTCTACCACCTCGCTGCGGACAACCGGTTCCCGTACTGGATCTATTCCGGGCAGCAGGATTCCGGCACGGTCGGCATCGCCAGCCGCAGCGACTACGGCTCGATCAGCTTCCGCGACTGGCGTCCGGTCGGTGGCGACGAGCGTGACTACGACCTGCCCGATCCGGCCGATGCGAACATCGTGTTCGGCTCCGGTCTCGGCGGGCGTTTGTCACGCTGGAACCGGCAGACCGGGGTGGTGCAGAACGTCACCGCGTGGCCGGTCAGCAGCTACGGCCTGCGGCCCACCGAATACAAATACCACTACACCTGGATCACCCCGATCGCGTTTGCAGCCAGGGCGCCGTACCCGCTCTATCTGGGCGCCCAGGTGCTGTTCCGCAGCACCGACCAGGGCCAGCACTGGGGCGTGATCAGTCCGGAATTGAACGGCAAGCGTGCCGGCGCCACCCATTGCGACGGCAAGCCGAGCGCCGCCGAGGCGCGCGCCTGCGGCTACGGCGTGATCTACAGCATCGCGCCCTCACCGTTGAGCAATGACGAGATCTGGATCGGCACCGACGACGGCCTCATCCAGCTGACCCGCGATGGCGGCAAGAGCTGGCACAACGTGACCCCGAAGGGGCTGCCCGCGTGGGCCAGGATCAGCACGCTGGATGCCTCCGCGCTGCAGCCGGGCACCGCCTATGCCGCCGTCGATATGCATCGGCAGGACGAGTTCCTTCCGCATGTGTGGCGCACCCATGACTACGGCGCCAGCTGGACCGACATCTCCGCCGGCCTGCCGACCGGCAGCTTCGTCGATGTGGTGCGCGCCGATCCGGTGCGCGCGGGCCTGCTCTACGCGGGCACCGACCGGGGTGTATTCGTCTCGTTCGACGATGGTGGCCACTGGCAGTCGCTGCAGCGCAACCTGCCGACGGCGTGGGTGCGTGATCTGCTGGTGCACGGCAACGACCTGATCGCCGCCACCCAGGGCCGGGCGATCTGGGTGCTGGATGACGTGACGCCGCTGCGCCAGGTCAGCGCCGCGATCGCCCGTGCCCCGGCGCATCTGTACGTGCCGGCGCCCGCGGTGCGCGTGCGCGCGAACGAGAACAAGGACACCCCGCTGCCGCCGGAAACCCCGCTGGGGCAGAACCCGCCGGCCGGCGCGGTGATCGACTACCGCCTCGCCAGCGCTGCGAAGGGCCCGGTGACGCTGGAGATTCGCGACAGCGGGGGCAACCTGGTGCGCCGATTCGCCAGCAACGAGGAAGTCGAGTCGCGCCAGGCACGAGTCTACGTCGCCGATGTCTGGCTGAACCGGACGCCGAGTCCGGGTGACGGGCCGGGGCACCACCGATTCGTCTGGGACCTGCGCCACCAGCCCCCGCCGACGGTCCGCGCCTCGTACTCCATTGCCGCGGTGCCGCACCTGCCGACTCCGATCGT
>JAPHUU010000204.1 GCA_026193555.1 Rhodanobacter sp. | reverse complement strand
CCTGCTCCAGGCCCATGGCCAAGGCGGAATTGTGCTCCGGGAGGCCCCGATTCTGCTAAAACTGGAAGGCGGCGACGGCGCGCCCGATCGCCAGGGTGCCTACCGGAATACCGGCGGGCATCTGCGCGATCGACAGCAGTGAGTCCATCCCGTTGAGTGCCTTGGACTGGACCGGCACGCCAAATACCGGCAGCCGGGTCTTGGCCGCCAGCATGCCGGGCAGATGCGCCGCACCACCGGCACCGGCGATGATGACCTGGATCCCGCGAGCTTCGGCCTGCTCGGCATAACTGAACAGCAGATCCGGGGTGCGATGGGCGGAAACGACCTGCACCTCATGCGATACACCGAGCTCGGTGAGCACCTCAGCTGTGTGCTGCATCGTTTCCCAGTCCGAACGTGAACCCATCACGACACCAACGCGCGGCGATTTGGTTGTTCCTGTCATGGCCGGATCGTCCAAAAGCCGCTATTGTACGGCCTTTGATCAACCCGACACATCCCGCGACCGCCATGGACAAGCGACTCCTCGACATCCTGTGCTGCCCCGTCAGCAAGACTCCGGTTCGTCCACTGGGCAAACTCGAGCTCGAAGCGCTGAATCAGGCCATCGCGGCCGGCCAGGTCGATTCCGTTGCCGGTGTGCGGGTGAACGAGCGCGTGTCCGAGGCCCTGATTACCACGGACCGAAAGGTGATTTACCGGGTGGATGACGGTATTCCCGTGATGCTGCCCGAGGAAGGCATCGGCACCGTGCAGTTGGCGAGTTTCCCCGCCAACGCCTAGTTTTCAGCGTTGCCATGGCCGGAACTGTGCGGTCCGTGCATGACATGAAATGCTGAATTGCCTTATCGTGGGCTTCTGTGCAGCCCGGCGACCGCCCGGTGCAAATGGCAGCATTACCAGGGCATGGCGATGAACGAACCCGGCGAATCACCCAAAGTCGTCAATCTGAGCCAGCGGCTTGATCCCGCCAGCGAGCGCACCGGCGTGCTGCTGAATGCGGTTCGCAGCATTGCCAACCGGCGCCTGCAGCAGTGCGTCAGCAACATGTTCGAGCATGTGGACGATGCATTGTTCGATCTTGCCGAAAAGGCTGAAAGCAACGCTGCCCAAATGCACTACTTTGACGGCATGCGCGAGGTACGCAAGCGCCGCCCCATCGTCGAGCGCCATTTCATGGCCGCCATCGGCCGGCATCTGGACGAGATGACGCATCCCGCGCAGACCAAGCCCGCCGCAACCAGCCAGCTGTCCCTGGGTTCAACCGAACTGTCGCTGGTAGGCGACAGCGAACTGGAGGAATCGCTGGCCATCACCAGCATGATTGGCAAGAACGAAACACGGCTGTCGCGCGACCTGTTCGCGGTCAACCAGCGGCTTTCGGTGATCTGTGGCGGCCAGAAGATCGACGACGCCGGCAACCCGGTGGCACCGGCGATGCTGGCGCAGTCATTTCGCCAGGCCCTGCATGAGCTCAGCGCCGACCTGCGGGTCAAACTGATCATCTACAAGTTGTTCGACCGTTACGTACTGTCGGTCCTGGAAGAGCTCTACCTGGAAATCAACGTCGAGTTGGTGCGTGCCGGCGTCCTGCCGCAGCTGCGGCACGAGGTGCTGCGTGGCAATGGCAGCAAGGCTTCGGCCAACGCGATGGCGCCATCATCGGCTCCGACTTCCGACGATGTGGGCGAGCTCTCTGGCGAGCTCTCTGGTGATTTCCTGCAGACGCTGCAGTCGTTGTTCAGTGCGCGGCGCCGTCAGGCTGGCGCAGGCACCGCAGGCGCGACATCTTCGAGCATCCACGCGGCCTCTGGTGGATCACTGCCCTCGGCCAATGAGTTGCTCGGTGCGCTGAGCGTGCTGCAGAGTCAGATCGCCGGCGAAGCCGCACCGCCGTCTGCTGCGACCGCCAATGCTGCCGATCTCAGCCGTGAAGTGCTGCAGCTGAAGGAGCATTTGCTGAACCAGATCGGTGCCCTGCGCGGCGAGCGCGCCAGCCACGTTGCGACGATCGACGAGGACACCATCGACCTGGTCGGCATGTTGTTCGAGTTCATCCTGGAAGACCGCAACCTGCCCGTCCAGATGCAGGTGATGCTGGCCCGGCTGCAGATTCCCTACCTGAAAGCGGCGATTCTCGACCGCAAGCTGTTTGCCCACCGCCAGCATCCCGCGCGCCGCTTGCTGGATGGCCTGGCCGAACAGGCCAAGGGCTGGTCCGAGGAATCCGACCGTGACCATCGCCTGTTCCAGAAAGTGAAATCCATCGTCGAGCAACTGCTGCACGAATTTGACGATGACATCAGTATTTTCGATCGACTGCTGGCCGATCTGCAGCAGTTCCAGGACATCAACCGGCGCCGTTCCGAGCTGGCCGAGCAACGCGTGGCCGAATCGGCCAGTGGCCGGGAAAAACTGGAGCAGGCACGGCGGCGCGCTGCACGCGAAATCATCGACCGCATTGGCGAACAGAAGCTGCCGCCGCTGGTGCACAGCGTGCTCGCCCGCGCATGGGCCAACCACCTGGTGCTGACCATCCTGCGCCAGGGAGATACCTCGCCGGAATTCAAGAGTGCGCTGCGGTTCATTGACGAGTTCATCGCCAGCACACGACCGGCGCGGGATCAGGAAAGCCGGCAACTGCTTCGAAAAATGATACCTGGCATCGAGCGTGCCTTGCGCCAGGGTCTCACCAACGTCGCTTTCCAGGGACAGGACATCGAACGCCTGCTGAGTCAACTGAATGCCTACTATCGGCAGCAGTTGGGCGAGCAAACCGTCAGCAAAGAGGACGCCACCGTCGAAGACGACGCCGTGATGATGGCGATTCCCGACTCGATCCAGCCGGTGGTCGACCAGGATGCGGAACGCGACGAAGCACGCGACAGCGTGATGGTGCCGCCGGACAGCCCTGAGTGGCAGGCGATCGTGGCGCTGCAGCCGGGTACCTGGCTCGAATTTTCACTGCCCGACGAGCCCATGACGCGAGCCAAGCTGTCCTGGATCAGCCCGATGAGCGGTCGTTACCTGTTCGTCAACCGCCGCGGCCTGAAAGTGGCCGACTACTCACCCGAGGAGCTGGCCGTATTGCTGGCTGATGGCCACGCCACCGTACTCGCCGCCAGCGCGTTGTTCGACCGCGCCATGAACGCCATCGTCGGACGCCTGAAACAGCCTGATGGCTCGGTCGCGACGGACGCCGAATGAACCCCGATCCATCGTTCCAGGTGCCACCAGCCCTGCAGATTGCCACCGACATCGAGCGTGCCTTCACCGAGGATCTTGGCTCCGGTGACGCCACCGCGGAATTGCTTCCAATCGACGCCCACGCCGTGGCCGAACTGACTTGTCGCGAGGATGCCGTGATCGCAGGCATCCCTTGGTTCGACGCCTGCTTCCGTCGGATGGATCCTTCCGTGCAGATCGACTGGCAGACCCGGGATGGCGAGCGCGTGATCGCCGGAGCGGTGATTTGCCGCCTCGGCGGGCACGCCCGCTCGCTGGTCAGTGCCGAACGCTCGGCATTGAACTTCCTGCAATTGCTGTCGGGCACGGCCACCACAACTGCCCGGTATGTGGCGGCGGTCCAGGGGACGCAGGTGCGCGTGCTGGATACCCGCAAGACACTGCCCGGCCTGCGCGTGGCGCAAAAGTACGCGGTGCGCTGCGGTGGTGGCCACAATCAGCGCATGGGCCTCTATGACGCCATCCTGATCAAGGAAAACCATATCGTCGCGGCGGGAAGCATCGGGGCCGCCGTATCGGCCGCGCGCCGGCTGCACCCGGATCTGCTGGTGGAGGTCGAGGTGGAAAACCTTGATGAACTGGCTTTGGCGCTGGCCGCGGGCGTGGACCGGATCATGCTGGACAACTTCAGCCGGCCGTTGATGGCCGAAGCCGCAAGGCTGACCGCTGGCCGCATACCGCTGGAGATCTCCGGCAATGTCACCCTGGCGACGATCGCGGAATACGCCCGCACCGGCGTGGACTTCATCTCGGTAGGGGCGCTGACCAAGCATGTGCGGGCGATCGATCTCTCATTGCGTTTGCGGATCAGCTGATCGCCTGCATCGCTTGCTTGCCGCAAGCTACGCCCACACACTGCAGCCATGAGCGACCTCTCCAATCTGCTGTTGCTGCTGGCACTCGCTGCCGTCGTGGGGCTGTGGCTGAAACTCAGCGTGGCCCGCGAGCACGCCACGCGGGAAGCACGACGGCAGTGTCTGCAACACGGACTGCAATTGCTGGATGAGACAGTGGGCCTGCGCCGCATCCGGCTGCGCCGCGTCAATGGCCTGCAACGGGTCGAACGCTGCTACGGCTTCGAAGTCAGCGTGGCCGGCGATGATCGCGCCACAGGGCATTTGTGGATGCTCGCCGATGCGCTAACTGATGTAAGCCTGCCCGCCAATAACCAGGCCACAGGGCAGGAAATCATCGCCAGAATCCTGCCCGAATCCGGAAGCAATGTGGTGCCACTGCACCCGCGTCGCCACCCTGATGACCGGATGCATTGAACTCGCTCGACAACCCCAAGCGAGCATGCTGCCGCTACTTGATCACCCGCAGGTGGGACGTGCTCCGCTTCGGCTTCGGCTTGTCCGCACCGCCGGGTGGTTCTTTTCCCTGCGACTCGTCATCCGGCGAGGGCGCCGAGGGAGGGGGAGTATCTCCACCCTCATCGGCCGGAAACATCATGCCCTGCCCGTTTTCCTGGGCGTACAGAGCCAGCACGGCCTGAACCGGGATATGAATGGTCTGGCTGATGCCCGAGAAACGTGCCTGGAAGCTTATCCAATCGTTTCCCAGATCCAGATTGACCACCGCACGCATCGCCAGATTGAGAACAACCTGGCCGTTCTTGATCACCTGCGGAGGCACCTGCACCCCTTCGAAACTGGCGTCCACCAACACGTAAGGGGTCAGATCGTTGGCACTGATCCAGTCATAGATCGCCCGCAACAGGTACGGGCGATTGGAAGTCATTGGCACATTTTCATTCATGCTCATGGAGCGGCCGCATGGCCTTTTCCTGATCGGTCATGCTGCGCGCAAAACCGTGGCTGTGAAAGATCCGCTCGCCATAATCGATGATCGGCTTGCCCTCGCGGCCAAGGTCGATGCCCAGCCAGGGCAAGCGCCAGATCACCGGCGCCACCAGGCAATCGACCAGGCTCATTTCCGGATTGAGAAAAAATTTCGAGGCCTTGAACAGCGGGACGGTGCCGATCAAATATTCGCGCAAGCGTTTGCGGGCCGCCGCTTCTGTCCTGCCGCCAGCGCGGATGATATCGACTTCGGTCAACCAATCCTTCTCGATGCGCACCGCCGCCACTCGCAGACGCGCACGCGACTGCGGGTCAATCGGCATCAACGGTGGATGAGGATAGCGCTCGTCAATGTATTCACATACCACCGAGGCATCGAACAGCGTGAGATCGCGATCGACAAGGGTCGGCGTGCTGGCATAGGGGTTGAGGTCAATCAGATCTTCCGGCGGCTTGGCCGGATCCACCAGTACCCGTTCGTAACTGACGCCCTTGGCGGCCAATACCAGCCGCGCACGATGACACTGAATACCATCGACGGTGGTGTACAACGTCAGTATGTTGCGTGAGCGAGCGCTTTGAACCATCCGTCAATCCCCTTGGGTAAGGCGATTGCAGCGGCACATGGCCGCCGCAATCGGATCTTGCCATCCCGATTAGTGGACGTCTTTCCAGTATTCCTTCTTGAGCAGGAAGGCCAGCAGGGTATACAGGGCAAGGAAAAGAAGTACCCAAATCCCGTAGTGATGCCGCTGCAATGCGGCCGGCTCCGACACGTATTCCAGGAAATTGGTCAGATCCAGGGACGCCCGCTGATACTGCGCCGGAGTCAGTTTGCCCGGCTTCGAGAGCTCCAGCTTTTCGACCTCGGTAGTACCGGGCTTCATCACCGCCGTCTGCATGCCTTGCAGTTCCCACAACGGGAACGGCATGGATGCGTTCGGAAAGACCGTATTGTTCCAACCCACCGGGCGCTCGGGATCGAGATAGAACGAGTTCAGGTAGGCATAGACCCAGTCAGCGGTGCGCGCCCGCACTTCCAGCGAGAGGTCCGGCGGAGCCTTGCCGAACCATTTCGCAGCCGCATCGCCGGGCATGTGCGAGATGATCGTGTCACCAAACTTGCCGCCGGTGAAGTTGAGATTCTGCATGACTTCCTGTTCGGACAGACCCAGGTCCTCAGCCATGCGCGAATAGCGCTCGTACTTCAGCGAATGGCAGCCAACGCAGTAGTTGAAGTACAGCTTGGCGCCACGTTGCAGGGATGCCTGATCCTGCACATTCGTGCCGGCTGTCGGCAACGCGCCACCTTCTTCCGCCATCGCCGGAAGACAGCTCACCATCAAGCCGAGAGCCAGCGCAAACGAGGGAATGAGTCGTTTCATGGAGAGCTGCCACTTAGTCATGCGTTGTCACCCGCTCCGGCACCGGCTTGGTCTTTTCCCAGCCGAAATGTGTGTAGAACCACAGGAACACGAAGAATCCGAAATAGATCAGGACCATGGTGCGCCCGAACAGATTCTCCCAGAACGTCACGTCGACGTTGCCGAACAGTTCCGGAATCAGTTCCGCCGTCATGTCCGTGCCGATCGCGCCCAGCCCGAAGAAGGCAAACACCCACATGCCCAGAGCGACCTTGTAGCCGGTGCCGCGATAACGGATCGACTTGACCTTGCCGACATCGAACCAGGGCAACGCGAACAGCACGGCGATCGACCCGAACATCGCCACCACGCCCCAGACTGCGGTGCCGAACATCGCCGGGAACATGCGCACGATCGCGTAGAACGGCGTGAAGTACCACGAAGGCTTGATCAGCGACGGCGTCACCAGGTTGTTCGCCCGGATGAAGTTGTCGTGCTCGAGGAACCATCCACCCAGCGTCGGCGCGAAGAAGATGATGAAAGCGGCAACCATCAGGAAGACGCCGACACCGAACAGATCCTTCACCGTGTAATACGGGTGGAACGGAATGCCATCGGCGGGTGCCAACGGGCTCCACCGGTTGCCTTTCGGCCCCTTCTTGATCTCCACCCCATCGGGGTTGTTCGAGCCCACCTCGTGCAGGGCGGCAAGGTGCAGCACCACCAGCAGCAACAGCACCATCGGCAATGCGATCACGTGCAATGCGAAGAACCGATTCAACGTTGCATCGGCGGGCAGGTAATCGCCCATGATCCATTCGACCAGGTGACCACCGACCACCGGAATCGTGCCGAACAGCGAGATGATCACCTTCGCGCCCCAGAACGACATGTTGCCCCACGGCAGCACGTAACCCATGAAGGCTTCGGCCATCAGCGCCAGGTAGATCATCATGCCCAGCAGCCAGACCAGCTCACGCGGCTTCTTGAAGGAGCCGTACATGATGCCGCGGAACATGTGCAGGAAGACCACCACGAAGAACAGCGAAGCGCCGGTGGAGTGCATGTAGCGGATCAGCCAACCCCACTCCACATCACGCATGATGTACTCGACCGAGTCGAAGGCTCCGGCCGCGCTCGGGTTGTAGTTCATGGTGAGGAAAATGCCGGTCACGATCTGGTTGACCAGCACCAGCATCGCCAGCGAACCGAAGTAGTACCAGAGGTTGAACGTCTTTGGCGCGTAATACTCGGACAGATGCTTGCGGTACATCGGCATCAGGCCCGGCGAGCGCTCGGTGATCCAGTCGCCCATGCGGGTAAATACATTAGACATTAGCCAGCCTCCTGCGGATCCACACCAATCTGGATATGCGTGTCGTCCACGAAGTGGTACGCGGGCACTTGCAGATTCTTCGGCGCCGGCACGCCCTTGAAGACGCGGCCCGACAAGTCATAGCGTGATTTGTGGCACGGGCAGAAGAAGCCGCCTTTCCATTCCGGATCGAACGATTCGGGCCTGATCACCGGCACGAACTCCGGCACGCAACCCAGATGGGTGCAGATACCGACCACCACCAGCCACTCGGGTTTGATCGAACGATCAACACCCTTGATGTAGGAGGGTTGCTGGTCGACCGAGGAGTTCGGATCCGTCAGTCGGGGGTCCAGGCTGGGCAGCAATGCCAATTGCTCCTTGGTCCGGTTGACGACAAAAACGGGCAGACCGCGCCAGGCGTAGTCCACCTTTTGTCCCAGCTCGATCTTGCTGATATCGGCCGTGACCGGAGCACCTGCGGCCTTGGCGCGCGCGCTGGGCTCCCAAGACTTGATGAAGGGCACAGCTGCCGACACGATTCCCACACCACCAACCACCGCGGTGGCTGCTGTAAGGAAACGGCGGCGGCTATGATCGACGACTTCGTTCGCCATCAGGATCTCCGGTACTTGCAATGTCATGGTGGGGTTTGGGACCCCGCAAAAATCGCGTTAGTGTAGCGTTGGGCGTCGCCCCGTACAATGAATGTGAGCGCGAATAGTACGTCGTCGGCACAGTCAACTTGCCGCACCCCCTTCCGCCATGACCGGCCAAGACACTTCTTCACCCTATGAAACACGCCGCTGGCACGCTTACCTTCATTACGCGCTTCGTCATCCTCGGATTGGCGGCGGCGTTCGTGATCGGCCTGATCTGGCCAGGCACCGGTGAACGTTTGCGCCAACGCTTTGGTCTCGCCAATCCGCCGTCGGTGACCGCCAGCCTGCCCCCGGTTCACAACGAGCCGGTCTCCTATGCCGACGCGGTGGCGGTGGCGGCGCCCTCGGTGGTCAACATCTACGCCAACAAGATAGTCACCGAACAGGCGGTCCAGATGTACGAAAACCCGGTCCTGCAGCAGCTTTTTGGCGGCAGGCCGACGACCTACCAGCATCGCGAACAGACACTCGGCTCGGGCGTCATCGTCAGCTCCCGCGGTCAGGGCTACGTACTGACCAACAATCACGTGATCGCCAACGCCGCCGACATCCAGGTGCTGCTTTACGACGGTCGCATCGCCAAGGCCACCCTGGTGGGGGCGGATGAGGAATCCGACTTGGCGGTACTGAAGATCGACGCCAGCAACCTGCCGGTGATCCACCTGGCCGACCAGACCCAACTGCGTGCCGGTGACGTGGTGTTGGCGATCGGCAACCCGCTCGGCATCGGCCAGACAGTGACCATGGGCATCGTCAGCGCAATCGATCGTCAGTTGAACAGCACCAGTGCCGAGGATTTCATCCAGACCGACGCCGCCATCAACCTCGGCAATTCCGGCGGAGCGCTGGTCAATACCGAAGGCGAGCTGGTCGGCATCAATACCTTGCTCATCGGCAAGGCGGTAGGCGCCGAAGGCATCGGCTTTGCCATTCCGGTGGCCACCGCCAAGAAAGTGCTGGATCAGATCATCGCCACCGGCCATGTGGTGCGTGGCTGGATCGGCGCCGACTACGCCTTCGTGCCCTTGCCCGCCAACAGCGGCTTGCCGGCGGCTGCGAGGGGCGCGCAGGTGACCGTGGTCTACCCAGGCGGCCCGGCGGCACAAGCGGGCATCCTGCCGCACGACATCCTGCTGCGTATCGGCAGTGACGACATCCTCGATCCGGCCGATCTGCGTCGTCACGAGGCGGCACTGAAACCCGGCACCAAGGTCGAGGTAACCGGCCTGCGCAACGGCAGTCCGTTCCGTGTCGAGGTGACCCTGGTGCAACGGCCGCCGATGAGTGCCAGCGCGACCGCAGGGAATTGATTCATCCGTGCCCGATGGCTGCCGCCGCCAATGGCGGATGGATCGCCGACTCGTAACGCCTGCGCAGAGTCTCCACGCGCTCCACGTAGACCGTGGTTTCCGCGTACGGCGGCACACCACTGTAACGCTGCACCGCGCCGGGGCCCGCGTTGTAGGCGGCGGCGGCCAGACGCTCATTGCCTTTGAAATCGTGCAGCAGAAGGCTCAGGTAACGCGCGCCACCACGGATGTTCTGGTCGGTATTGAACGCATCCAGCACACCCATGTCGCTGGCTGTGGCTGGCATCAGTTGCATCAACCCTTGCGCTCCCTGCAGCGACATTGCACGGGGATTGAACGCGCTCTCGGCATGAATGATCGCGCGCAGAAACGCCTCGTCGACATCATATTCGACGCTGGCCGAGCGGATCGTGTCGGCATAGGCGGTAAGGTTGAGCGGAACACTGCCCCAGCGGACAGTCGAGTGCAGATCACAAGCGACACAGGTAGCGATGTAGCTGAACAGCATGGTCACCGCATGGCCCTTCTGCCCGGCGGCGGGACGCAGGTTGGTGTACTCCACGCTACCGTCGCCGCGTACGATCCGATACACCGCACCGCGCAACACTCGGCTGCCCTGCGTGGCAGTCGCTGCCGTCACGTCGGCCGCGGCCATGCGCGACTCGTGGTAGCTCCACTGCCCCGACCTGCCGCCGGCAACAGCCGTCAGCGGCACACCATCGTCGACATGGGTTTCCGATGCCCCCTGCACCGCACTCAGCGATTCGCGCGGCACGCCGGCCGTGCTCCGGGCTTGCGCAGTGGCCACGACCGAACCCTGCACCCGGGCGAGCGAGGTCGGTGTCGCCTCGGCCGCCGGCAGGCGGCGGGCCGTGGTCGCCACTGAGCCGGTGACGGCGGTCAACGAGACCCGCGGCGGCGGCGCCCGATGCCGCGGCGACGGCGCCGCGAACGTGCGGATTCGCCGGCAATCGCGATATCCCGCCTTGCTGCTGCTGAACACGGCTTCGCCACTGGCACCGGTACAGTGATACAACGCGCCCGCCAGAGCCGGGCGAGACCAGGACAAGCCCGACAACAACACGCAGCCGAATGCGACCCGGGACAGGATCGAACGGACGGGGAAGCGGCGAGCGGACCGATCGACGCTTCCCCCATGGCCTGCAACGTCGAACATGGCTGGCAGTGTGCCGCCATGCGCCCCCTGCCGCCAAGTGGGCGACCATCGTTTCGTGCGCCAGCACCGGCTTCGCCCGAATACAGGCGTCCGCGGCAGCCAATGCCGCCGGCCATCCGCTGGCAGCGTCAGCGGAGTCACGACCCACCCTGCAAGTCCTTGATCTTTCATGCCGATGCGCTGGCGAGTGATCCGCGGTGAGGGTAGACTGCGCGGTTCAGCGGATCGCACCTCCTGCTTCACGAACCACGGTACCCACGTCATGAGCGGCAAGCTTTTCATCAAGACCCACGGCTGCCAGATGAACGAGTACGACTCGGCCAAGATGGCCGACGTGCTGAAGGCCTCGCACGGGATGGAGCTGACCCAGGACGAATCCGAGGCCGACGTGATCCTGATCAACACCTGCTCGATCCGCGAGAAGGCGCAGGAGAAGGTGTTCAGCCAGCTCGGCCGCTGGAAGCAGCACAAGAAGGACGGCAAGCCGGTGCTGATCGGCGTCGGCGGATGCGTGGCCAGCCAGGAAGGCGAAGCGATCGTCAAGCGCGCACCCTACGTCGACCTGGTGTTCGGCCCGCAGACCCTGCATCGCCTGCCGCAGTTGATCGAAGCGCAGCGTGCCAGCGGCAAGCCGCAGGTGGACATCAGCTTCCCCGAGATCGAGAAGTTCGACCGCCTGCCCGAGCCGCGCGCCGAAGGCCCGACCGCGTTCGTCTCGATCATGGAAGGCTGCTCGAAGTACTGCAGCTACTGCGTGGTGCCGTATACCCGGGGCGAGGAACTCAGCCGCCCGTTCGACGACGTGCTGGTGGAAGTGGTCAAGCTGACCGCGCAGGGCGTGCGCGAGGTGAACCTGCTCGGTCAGAACGTCAACGCCTACCGCGGTCCCACCCACGACGGCGGCATCGCCGACCTGGCGGTGCTGATCCACGCGATCGCGCAGATCGAGGGCATCGGCCGGATCCGCTTCACCACCTCGCATCCGCTGGAGTTCTCCGACTCGCTGATCGAGGCCTACGCCAACGTGCCGCAGCTGGCGAACTACCTGCACCTGCCGGTGCAGGCCGGCTCGGATCGCATCCTCAGCGCGATGAAGCGCGGCTACACCGCGCTGGAATTCAAGCAGAAGATCCGCAAGCTGCGCGCGGTGCGCCCGGACATCTGCGTGTCGTCGGACTTCATCGTCGGCTTCCCCGGTGAGACCGAGGAGGACTTCGGCAAGACCATGAAACTGATCGAGGACATCGGCTTCGACCAGAGCTTCTCCTTCATCTTCTCCTCGCGTCCCGGCACACCGGCCGCCAACCTCGCCGACGACACCCCGGCCACGGAAAAGCACGATCGCCTGATGCGGCTGCAGGCGGCGATCAACGCCAACGCCAAGAAAATCAGCGAAGCGATGGTCGGCAGCGTGCAGCGCGTGCTGGTGGAAAAGCCCAGCACCCGTGATGCCAGCGAACTGATGGGACGCACCGAGAACATGCGCTACGTCAACTTCGCCGGCCACCCGCGCCTGATCGGCCGGTTCGTCGACGTGCTGATCACCGAGGCGATGGCCAATTCGCTGCGCGGGCGCATCCAGCTCGCGAAGGAGCGCACGGGGGGAGGCGCGACGCCTTGAAGCAATTGTAGGAGCGCACCCTGTGCGTGAAAGCTTTCGGTCACGTGGCCGAAAAGCATCGCGCACAGGGTGCGCTCCTACAGGTATGCCAGACGCGAGGCGCGCGGCAGCACAAACGACGATCAATCCAGCCGTTTGCGGAAGCGCAGGATCGCGGCGGTCATCATCACCACGATGAACGCGGCCAGCGCCAGCACGTCGCCCCACAACTCCCACAGGCCCGCGCCGCGAAGCATCACGCCACGGATCAATCGCAGAAAGTGGGTCAGCGGCAGCACTTCGGCCATCCATTGCGCCACCTTCGGCATGCCGGCGAACGGGAACATGAAACCCGACAGCAGGATCGACGGCAGGAACACGAAGAAGGTCATCTGCATCGCCTGGAACTGCGACTGTGCCCGGGTCGAGATCAACAGGCCGAGGGAGAGGCTCGCCATGATCAACAGGGCTGTCGCCAGATAGACGTCGAGCACGCTGCCGCGTATCGGCACCGCAAACAGCCAGATCCCCAGCGCCAGGATCACCGTGGTCTGCACCAGCCCGATCGCGATGTAGGGCAGCACCTTGCCGACCATCAGCTCGGCACTGGTCAGCGGGGTGGCGATCAGCAGCTCCATGTTGCCGCGCTCGCGTTCGCGCACGATCGCGATGGCGGTGAACAACACCATCGTCATGGTCAGGATCACGCCGATCAGACCGGGCACGATGTTGATCGCGGACTGCCGCTGCGGATTATAGAAACTGACCACACTGATCCGCGGACTCGGCGGGGTGCTGCTGGCAGGTGCGCGCAGGTCGGGTGCCGAACTGTCCAGCGGCGTCTGCGCCAGCTGCGCCGCCGCGCTCTGCACCGTGGTGTCGCTGCCATCGACCAGCACCTGCGCCACCGCGCGGCCATCGATCCGGCGGCGCTCGAAATCCGGCGGCACCACGATGCCGATGCTGACCTCGCCGCGGCGAATCATTGCCATCGCCTGCTGTGGCGTATTGGCCTTCTGCGCCACGGAAATCACGTGGGTGGCCAGCATGTCCATCACCAGCGCACGCGATCCGGCGGTGTTGGCCTGGTCCACGATGCCGGCCTCGAGCCCGCGCAGGTTCAGGTTGATCGCATAGCCGAACAGCACAAGCTGGATCACCGGAATACCGACGATCATCGCCAGCGTGATGCGGTCACGCCGCAACTGGCGCAACTCCTTGATCACGATCGCCCATAGCCGGCGCCAGTTCATGCCGCCTGTTTCCGCTGATTTTCGTCATTGCGGGTGACCGCGACAAAGACGTCCTCGAGGTTCGCCGGCGTGGCCTCCGCCTGCCCCTGCAGACCGGCCCTGGCCAGCACGTCGTCGATCTCGCTGCACGTGTCCAGCGTTCTCTCGCCCATCGCGGCGAGGTCGGTGGTCAGGATGCGCAGGCTGTTGCCGATCTGCGCCACGCTGAGCACACCGGGTACACCAGCGATCAGCTTCTGTGACCGACGCGGCTCGGCCGCTTCGACGATGAAGGTTCGCCCCGCCAGTCTTCCGGTCAGCTCGCGCGGCGTGCCATCGGCCACCAGCACGCCATGATCGAGGATCGCCAGCCGGTGGCAGCGCTCAGCCTCATCCATCAGGTGAGTCGATACCAGCAAGGTGGTGCCGGCGTCGGCCAGTTCGAACAGCTTT
>JAPHUU010000235.1 GCA_026193555.1 Rhodanobacter sp. | reverse complement strand
TAGAGGACTTTCACCTCCAAGCAGGTGCGCCCTGCCGGGCGCACCACAAAAAAGGGGAACCCTGACGGATTCCCCTTCGAGCCCATTCGATCAATGGGTCATGTATTGGTGGGCGGTACAAGGATCGAACTTGTGACCCCTTCCATGTCAAGGAAGTGCTCTACCGCTGAGCTAACCGCCCGTATCGCGCTCGACGAACCGCGCGAGCCGCGCAGTATACGGGAGACGTCGGTTCCCGACAATAACCCGGCCAGCACCCCGAAGCGGCTCAACGCAGGGCCTGTTCGCGCAACTGGTGGATCTGGTCGCGCAACCGGGCCGCGTCCTCGAACTCCAGGTTCTGCGCGTGCCTGTACATCTGCGCCTCCAGTTTCTTCAGCATGCCGGCGGCCTGCTGCGGGTTGAGCCCGACGTAGTCGGCTGCAACTTCGGCCACGGCTGCGGCGCGGCCCCGTGAGGCCTTGCTGCCGCGGCGGTTGCCCGCCTCGCTGCGAGCGCCTTCCATGATGTCGGCGATGCGGCGCACGATGGTGGTGGGGGTGATGCCCTGCTGCAGATTCCAGGCCACCTGCTTCTCGCGCCGGCGCGCCGTCTCGTCGATCGCCGCCCGCATCGAGCGGGTGATCGTGTCGCCGTACAGGATCGCCTTGCCGCGCACGTTGCGGGCGGCGCGGCCGATGGTCTGGATCAGCGAGCCGGTGGAACGCAGGAAGCCCTCCTTGTCGGCATCGAGGATCGCCACCAGCGACACCTCGGGCATGTCCAGCCCCTCGCGCAGCAGGTTGATGCCGACCAGCACGTCGAACTCGCCCAGACGCAGGTCGCGGATGATCTCGCTGCGCTCCACCGTCTCGATGTCCGAGTGCAGGTAACGCACCCTGACCTCATGTTCG
Organism: Rhodanobacter sp.; assembly: GCA_026193555.1. Taxonomy (GTDB): domain Bacteria; phylum Pseudomonadota; class Gammaproteobacteria; order Xanthomonadales; family Rhodanobacteraceae; genus Rhodanobacter. Next base: position 7,587 of record JAPHUU010000235.1, on the reverse strand, counting down.
GCCAGGTATTCGGTGAGATTTTCGGCCATCCGCTTGGTCAGCGTGGTGACTAGCACGCGATCGCCCAGCGCCACCCGCTTGTGCACCTCGCCCAGCAGGTCGTCGACCTGGGTGCGCACCGGGCGCACCTCCACCTCCGGGTCGACCAGGCCGGTCGGGCGCACCACCAGCTCGACCACCGCCTCGCCGGACTTCTCCAGCTCGTAGGCGCGCGGCGTGGCCGAGACGTAGATCGCCCGCGGCACGCGCTGTTCCCACTCCTCGAAACGCAGCGGCCGGTTGTCCATTGCCGACGGCAGACGGAAGCCGAACTCGACCAGAGTCTCCTTGCGCGAACGGTCGCCCTTGTACATCGCGCCCAGCTGCGGCACGGTGACGTGCGATTCGTCCACCACCAGCAGGCCGTCGGCCGGCAGGTAGTCGAACAGCGTCGGCGGCGGCTCACCCGGTTCGCGGCGGGTCAGGTGACGCGAGTAGTTCTCGATGCCCTGGCAGTAGCCGACCTCGGCCATCATCTCGATGTCGAAGCGGGTGCGCTGTTCCAGCCGCTGCGCTTCCAGCAGCTTGTTGTCCTTGTACAACTGCTCCAGCCGCTCCTTCAATTCCACTTTCACGGTCTCGATCGCATTGAGCACGCTCTCGCGGGTGCTGGCGTAATGCGTACGTGGATAGACCGTGTAGCGTTGCACCTTGCGGATGGTTTCGCCGGTGAGTGGATCGAACAGCGCCAGCTTCTCCACCTCGCCATCGAACAGCTCGATGCGCAGCGCCTCGGTTTCCGACTCGGCCGGGAACACGTCGATGATCTCGCCGCGCACACGATAGGTGCCGCGACGCAACTCCATCTCGTTGCGGGTGTACTGCAGCTCGGTCAGCTGATGGATCAGCTTGCGCTGGTCGATCCGCTCGCCGGTGGCCAGGATCAGCCGCAGCGAGAGGTAGTCCTCCGGATTGCCGAGGCCGTAGATCGCCGACACCGTGGCGACGATGATCGAGTCCCGCCGCGACAGCAGCGCCTTGGTCGCCGACAGGCGCATCTGCTCGATGTGCTCGTTGATCGAGGCGTCCTTCTCGATGAAGGTATCCGACGCCACCACGTAGGCTTCCGGCTGGTAGTAGTCGTAATAGCTGACGAAGTATTCCACCGCGTTGTGCGGGAAGAACTCCTTGAACTCGCCGTACAACTGCGCCGCCAGGGTCTTGTTCGGCGCCATCACGATCACCGGCCGCTGCACCCGCTCGATCACGTTGGCGATGGTGTAGGTCTTGCCCGAGCCGGTGACACCGAGCAGGGTCTGCGCCGCGAGGCCCGCCTCGAAGCCTTCGGCCAGGCGCTCGATCGCCTGCGGCTGGTCGCCGGCAGGCTGGTACGGTGCCACGAGCTGGAAGCGGTCAGTCATCGACGACATATGTGGGTGCGACCGTGCATTCTAAATCCCTCCTGCTGACAACCTGCGTCAGCAGACCCCCACACGCCGGGGGCCATCGCGCCGCTGGGACCGCCGCGCGAACTGCCTAGCATGATGCATTCCAGCTACGCAGGAGCGACGCCATGGCGATGGGACACGGCCACCTGTTCGGAGGCAGGCAATGCGGAATGACCCTGATCGAGCAGATCATGGTGCTGGTCATCGTCGCCGTGCTGACCGGGCTGACGGTGCCGCCCATGCACCATTTGCTGTCGCGCAACCAGGTGCGGGTGGCGCAGACCGATTTCATCGTAGCCCTGCAGCAGGCACGGGAGACTGCCGTGGTCAGCGGCAGGCAGACCCTGTTCTGCCCGACGCGCGATGGCGAAAGCTGCAGCAATGACTGGCGCTGGGACGGCGGCTGGCTGCTCGGCCACGACAGCGATGGCGACCATCAGCCCGACAATGGACCGCTTTACGTCGGGCAGGGCTACGACGGCAAGGTGACCATTCACAGCAGCGTCGGGCGCCGATATGTCCGCTACCATCCCGATGGCAGCGCCAGCGGCAGCAACCTCACCCTGCTGTTCTGTCGCCACGGCAACACCGCCGATGCGCTCAGCGTGGTGGTCTCCAATTCCGGCCGCGTCCGCGGCGCGCCGGCCAGCAAGAGCCAGGCAGCCGAATGCGCTGGCATGGAGTGAGCAAAAAAAGGGGACGGAGGAAGTTATTTGCATTTAACTACCTCCGCCCCCTTGTTCCGCCCCCTTATCCGCCAATATCCGCCCGCATAAGACTTTCCTAAGTTCCAGTCGGGATAAAGGATGACGCGACGACCCTCGTCGCTCCACTAGCGAGAAATCATATGAACAAGATCCTAGTTGTCATCGCCGCCAGTGCCTTCGCAGTCGCCGCTTTTGGTGCAAATGCAGCCTCGAGCAAGGCATTGGCCGCACAGGCCAAGGTACAAATGCCGCAGGCGCGCGCCATGGCGATCAAGGCCTATCCGGGGAAGATCGTCAAGGAGGAGCTGGAGAATGAAAAGGGTGGCAGTGGCCTGCGCTACTCGTTCGTAATCAAGAACGGCAAGGTTTCGCACGAAGTGGGCATCGATGCCAAAACCGGCAAGCTGCTGGAAAACTCCGTCGAGGGGGCCGACAACGATTGATCAGTCAGTGCGGTCCATGTGCTGAGCATGGGTCGCCCGACTTTCACCGCACGCGAGCTGTCGACTCGGTGCAGGCAGTGCGGACGAAAAAAGGGGACGGAGGAAGTTATTCGCACTTGACTACCTCGGCCCCCTTGTTCTCCTAATTCGGCGTCACTTCGGCGCGGCCGGGACAAGCCCGTACCTGGACATGACGGATACAAGGCCCGCTTTGTCCGGCGGCCCTGCGGCGTTGACCACGGCGGCGACATCTTTGAAGTATTGGGCTCCGATGTCCGGAGATTGGACGACCAGGGCGCGAGCAGTCTCGGTGAATGGGTTCGAGAAAGCATGCACCACGCCCTTGGGCGTGCTCATGCTTTGGCCTGGCGTCAGATCGCGAGTCTCGGTGTCGACCGTGTATCGAAGGGTTCCCTCCAGAACGTACAGGCATTCTTCGTTGTTGGAGTGACTGTGTGGTGGAGGAACGTTTGAGCCGGGAGGCACGGTCAGTTCAAACATTCCGAGGCTCGCGGTGTGCGAACCATCGACGATGTAGTTGATGCCAAGTTGGCCGACTTTGATTTCAGTAGCACCCATGGGATTCCTCCGCTGGCAGGGGAAAAGGAAACGGAGGAAGTCATTCGCCCTTGACTACCTCCGTCCCCAGTATTTGCGGGAAATTACCCCCGACACCATTTTTCTACTTGATTCCGATCACCATCGAGTCCGGCCCGACCAGTGGCTCGACACGCGTTGTGGAGAATCCCGCCTCCTTCATCCAGGCGGCGCAATCAGCACCGGTATAGTCGAAGCCGCCCGGTGTTTCGATGAGCATGTTCAGGCTCATCAGCAATCCAAAGGCGTTCTTCGAGCGATCGTCATCGATGATGGCCTCGTAGACGACGAGCGCACCCCCGACCGGAATGGCGTCGAACGCCTTCGCGATCAGCATCTTCTTCGTCGGCAGATCCCAGTCGTGCAGGATATGCCCCATCAGCACGACGTCGGCCTTGGGGATGTCTTGCTTGAAAAAGTCCCCGGGCAGGAACGTGAGACGATCGGCGACACCTACGGCCGCGACGTACTCCTCGAACACCGGCGCCACTTCCGGCAAGTCGAGCCCTGTGCCTTGGAGATGTGGATTGGCCAGCGCGATCTGCGCCGCGAGATCTCCCTGCGCGGTGCCCACGTCGACGAACGTGCGGTAATCCTTCCACGGGAAGGCTCCGGCGATCGTCATGTTGGCGCCGTGGCTGACACCGGTCATGGCGGCGAGGAACGCCTTCAAGCGCGCAGGATCGGCATAGAGCGTTTCGAAGACGAGTCCCTCCTTCCCGGTCTTGATTTCGTTCTGCGGCGCTCCGGTGCGAAGCGCCTCCGTGAGATGACCCCAGAATGGATAGAGGCGATGGTTCGCCATCTCCAATATGCCACCGACGTACGAAGGCTTCTTTTGATCGAGGAACAGGTCAGTCTCCGGCGTATTGCCATAGCCATCGTCGCTTCGATGGAGGAAGCCGAGTGCCACCAGGGCATCGAGAAAGTCGCGTGCTGCGCGAGGGTGCAAGCCAAGGCGCCCGCCAATGGAATCCAGGGACTCGGAGCCGCGCGACAGCTCGGTGAACAGCCCCATCTCGATAGCACTCAAAAGTGTCTTCGAGGCCCAGAATGCCAGGCCTGTCTGCAGAATCTTGTCTGGAGTCAATGGCTCGTTCATTTCAGTTGCTCGTTCATTCAGTTCCCCTTGGTGTGACCACGGTCTGGAGATGCTCTGATCTATCCCCCCGTCTGCAGCATCATAGCGACCCAGTCCCGAGGAAGCCCATCACCGATGAAGCAGCGTTCCTATGCATCGCTGCGTTTCGAGTCGACGCGCCGTGAGCAGATCCTTCGCGAGATGGGCACGGTCAAAGAGGGGCGGAGGAAGCAATTTGCATTTAACTACCTCCGTCCCCTTATCCGCTGCACTGATGAGCCGTCGGCTTCAGCTATGCCGCTGGGCGGCTTTCGTCCAGCGACGTCAGTTCCACGCGAACGGGCCTGCGCAGCCCAGCCGCTACCTCTCCCGCAACAAATCCCCCGCCTCCGCGGTATGAAAATGCCGCTTGAACGCCACCTCGCCCTCGGCCGGCTCCTCCAGCTCGCGCGCGTACCGATGCCCCGCATACACCGCATGCGCGATCAGGCCGGGGGCATCGGCGTCACCGATGCAGCGCACTGAGCGGATGCCGGCATCGGCACATTCAGCTTCGCGCAGCAGCAGCTCCTGATGCAGCGCGTCATCGGGCAGGCGCGCGGTGACGGTGATGACGGCGTCGCAGGCCACTTCGTGCAGTTGGTGATCCCACACGTTTTCCAGCTGCAACGTGCTGCCGTGGAACGCGGTGATGTTGTGCGACACCAGCGCCTCAATGCCGAGTTCGGCCATGCGCTTGCGGATATGGCGGTAGTCGAGGGTGTTCTGGCTCCACGGGGCGATGCTGTCTTCCGGGGTGACACAGGTCACCTCGCAGCCCTGTGCGCGCAGCAGTTCGGCGGCGACGCTGGCGTAGTAGAAGCCGTCGTCGTCGAACACCACCACCCGACCTTGCGGCAGACGGCCGTCCATCAGGTCGTCGGGGGTGAACACGCGGGGGTTGTCGACGAAGCCGTCGATGGCGGCGCCGTTGCTGCGGCCAAAACCGTCGCGGCGCCAGTGGCAGCCGGTGGCCAGCACCACGTGTTCGGCGCCGAAGTCGAGCACGTCCTGCGCGCTCATGGTGGAATCGCGGTAGACGGCGACATTGGTCAGCTTGTCGATCTGGCCGCTGCGCCAGTCGCGCACGCGCGCCCATTCGGCCAGGCCCGGCAGGCGTGCTTCGCGGGTGACGCGGCCGCCGAGTTCCTTGCGGGCTTCGGCCAGGCTCACCTCATGACCGCGCTGGCCCAGCGCGCGGGCGGCTTCGAGCCCGGCCGGACCGGCGCCGATCACCAGCACGCGGCTGGCCGAGCGCTTCGGCGCGATGCGTTCCGGATGCCAGCCCTTGCGCCATTCCTCGCCCATGCTGGGGTTCTGCGTGCAGCGGATCGGCGAGATGGTCATGTCGCCGGAGACGCAGATATTGCAGCCGATGCATTCGCGGATGTCGTCGACGCGACCTTCCTCGATTTTCTTCGGCAGGAACGGATCGGCGATCGACGGACGCGCCGCGCCGATCATGTCCAGCACGCCGCGCTTGAGCTGCGCCACCATGGTGTCCGGCGAGGTGAAGCGGCCGACGCCCACCACCGGCTTGCTGGTGGTCTTCTTGACGAAGTCGATGAACGGCTCCTGCGCACCCTCGTTGGCGAAGCGCGAGGGCACCGAATCGTTGTACCAGGCGGCGAGGTTCACATCCCACAGGTCCGGCAGTTCGGCCAGCATGGCGACGATGTCCTTCGCCTCGGCCAGCTCGACGCCGCCGGGGCCGAGCAGTTCCTCGGTGGCGAAGCGCAAGGCCACACCGCAGGTATCGCCCACCGCGTCCTTCGTGTCCTGCAGCACTTCGCGCAGCAGGCGCACGCGGTTCTCCAGCGAGCCGCCGTATTCGTCGCTGCGCTGGTTGCGCCGACGCTGCAGGAAATGCATCGGCAGCGACAGGTCGTGCGCGGCGTAGACGTAGATGATGTCCATCCCGGCGCGCTTGCCGCGGATCGCCGCCTCGCGGTGCCAGCGTCGATACTCGCGGATGTCGTGTTTGGTCATCGCCCGCGCCTGCGACGGATAGCCGTATTTGGACGGCTGGTGCGAGGGCGCCAGCAGTACCTCGCGCGAATACAGGTTGGAGGCGGTCGGACCGTTGTGCGACAACTCCAGCGCGGCCAGCGCGCCGTGCGCATGCACCTTGTCGCACATCAGCGCCAGCGCGGGGATGTCGCGGTCGTCCCACAGCCGCGCCTCCACGTACGGGGTGAGGTCGCCGCTGGGATGGATCTCGCATTCCTCGGTCGAGACCACCGCCCAGCCGCCCTCGGCCTTGGCCTCGCGCATCGCCGCGTGGGCCAGCGGCATGGCATGCCCCATGCCGTTGCAGTGCGGGACCTGGAAGAAGCGGTTCCTGGCGGTGACCGGGCCGATTTTCAGCGGCGTGAACAGGATGTCGTAACGGGGATCTCGCATCGTGATCAGGCCCTGACGGGTGTGGCGAGCCGGCGACGACGCAGGCGCAGGAAGAAGTACAGCGGCAGGCCCGCCGCGCCCAGCGCCAGCGCGTACAGAAACGGTTCGCGGCCGGTGCCGATGAAGGCGAAGATCACATACAGCGTGGCGATGATCGCGACCAGCAGCACGTTGCGCCCCACGCCAGTCACCACGCCTCGTCGCCACAATACGGCCAGCCCAAGCGCACAGCACAGGTACAGCGGCAGATTCGCCGCGGTAACGACTCGGGTGAGAAAAGTGAACGCGGATACCAGCGACCGGCTGTAGCTCATCCAGATCATCACCGAGGCCAGCCCGCCGGTGACGAGCAGCGCCACCGCCGGCGCACCGTGCCGGTTGCTGCGCGAGAACACCGCCGGCAGCACGCCATTGTTCGCCATCGTGCTGGTCAGCTCGCCGACCAGCAGGGTCCAGCCGTTGAGCGCGCCCAACCCGCTGATCACCACGAACAGGGCCAGCCAGCGGCCGAAGCCGACGCTGCCGAAGCGATCCATCAGCAGCGAGAACGGTGCGCTGGCATTGGCCAGATCGTGCTGATTGATCAGCAGCAGCGGCACGGTGGAGACGATGATGTAGATGATCGCAGTCAGCACCGTGCCGGCCATCGTGGCGCGCGGAATCGTGCGACCGGGGTTCTCCACCCGCGCCGCCGGCACGCTGGCCGACTCGATGCCCAGCATCGCGAACAGCGCGATGGTCGAAGCCGCCATCACGGCGCTCAGGGTGATCGGCGTGCTCGGCGGATGCGCGACATAGCTGGCCGGCGAAGTGACCAGCACCCAGCCGCCGAGCAGCGCAATCGCCAGCATCGGCACCAGCTTCAGCGCGGTGGTCACGATCTGCACCCC
>JAPHUU010000154.1 GCA_026193555.1 Rhodanobacter sp. | reverse complement strand
TCCTCACCGAGCCGGCGTTGCTGATGGTGCTGTTCAGTACCTTCCTGATGTTCGGCAGCACCGCCCTGCCGACGATCGTCGAGGGCACGCTGACCGCGCCGCGCTTCATCCTGCATCCGAGCCTGGCGTTCGCCGGCGTGGCGTTCGTGATGGTGCTGCTGGCCGAGAATGCGCGCCTGCCGATCGACAACCCCAGCACCCACCTCGAGCTGACGATGATCCACGAGGCGATGCTGCTGGAGTATTCGGCACGCCATCTGGCACTGATCGAATGGGCCTCGTGGCTCAAGCTGTTCAACTACGCCTGCATCGGCTTTGCCCTGTTCATGCCGTGGGGCATCGTGGTGCGGGACGCCGATCCGTGGCGGCTGGCACTGGCGATCGCGGCGTTGCTGCTCAAGCTCGCACTGGCCGGCGCGGCGCTGGCACTGTTCGAAACCGTGTCGGCCAAGCTGCGTCTGTTCCGCGCGCCGGAGTTCCTGACCATGGCGTTCCTGCTCGCGGTACTGGGCCTGCTCGTGCACTTGCTGCTGGAGGTCTGAGGCGATGGCGACGATGAATTACGCCACCCAGGTGCTGCAGATGCTGGCCGGCGCCCTGCTGCTGATCTCGTTCGCGATGCTGGCCGAGCGGCGCAGCCGCCGGCTGGTTACGCTGCTGGTCTGGCAGGGCGTGGTGCTGGTCGCGTCGACCGCGCTGGTCGCCGCCACCGCGCATCAGACCCACTTGTACTATTCGGCCGCGATAACGCTGATCCTGAAGGTGGGGATCCTGCCCTGGATCCTGCTGCGACTGATGCGAAAGCTGGGCATCGAACGCGACAACGAGCCGCTGCTCAACGTGCCGACGCTGATGCTGGTCGGGCTGGTGCTGGTGATCTTCGCGTTCGGCCTGGCGCAGCCGGTCAGTGCACTGGCCACCACGATCACCCGTCGCACGCTGGGCATCGCACTGGCGGTGGTGCTGCTGGCGTTCCTGATGATCCTGGCGCGGCGCAAGGCGTTCACCCAGGTAATCGGTTTCCTGGCGCTGGAGAACGGGCTGTTCTTCGCCGCCACCAGCACCACCTATGGCATGCCGCTGGTGGTGGAGCTGGGCATCGCGCTGGACCTGCTGGTCGGCGTGTTCATCTTCGGCATCTTTTTCTTCCAGATCAGCGAGCAGTTCGACAGCCTCGATCTGCAGCATCTCGAATCGCTCAAGGAGGACTGACTTGGAAATCATGCTGGTGCTGGGAATTCCCCTGCTCGGTGCCGCGCTGCTGGCGCTGGTGGGGGCGCGCCGGTATGCGGCCGAGCTGAATGTGGCGGTCAGCCTGGCGACCCTGTTCGCGGCCGCCGCGCTGGTGGTGCGGATCATCCAGAGCGGCCCGATGACGGTCGCCAACGAGCAGTTCTTCATCGACCCGTTCAACGTGTTCCTGGTGGCGCTGACCGCCCTGGTCGGCTTCACCACCGCGGTGTTCTCGCGGCCGTACATGCGCATCGAGGAGGAGCATGGCCGGCTGTCGGCGGGGCGGCTGCGCCTGTACCACAGCATGTACCAGCTGTTCATGGCTGCGATGTTCGTGGCGCTGACCACCAACAACATGGGCTTCCTGTGGGTGTCGATGGAGGCGGCAACGCTGTCGACGGTGCTGCTGGTTTCGCTGTACCGCACCCGGGCCAGCATCGAGGCGGCATGGAAGTACTTCATCCTGTGCGGCGTGGGTATCGCGCTGGCGCTGTTCGGCACCATCCTGCTGTACGTCGCCGCCGAAGGTCTGCTGGGCGGCAGCGGCATGAGCGCCCTGCTGTGGACCCACCTCAATGCGGTCAAGGGCCAGCTTGGCCCGCGGGTGATGGGGCTGGCGTTCGTGTTCCTGCTGGTCGGCTATGGCACCAAGGTCGGTCTGGCGCCGCTGCACAACTGGCTGCCCGACGCGCACGCCGAAGGCCCGACCCCGGTGTCGGCGGTGTTGTCGGGTCTGTTGCTGAACGTGGCGCTGTATGCGGTGATGCGTTGCAAGATACTCGCCGACGGCGCGCTGCATTCGGCGCTGCCGGGCGACATGCTGATGGGCTTCGGACTGCTGTCGACGGTGCTGGCCAGTTTCTATCTGTGGCGGCAGCGCGACATCAAGCGGCTGTTCGCGTACTCCTCGATCGAGCACATGGGCATCATCACGTTCGCCTTCGGCATGGGCGGTCCGGTGGCGAACTTCGCCGGACTGCTGCACATGACGGTGCACTCGCTGACCAAGTCGGCGATCTTCTTCACCGCCGGCCATGCCACGCAGACCGCCGGCACCCAGCGCATGGACGGCATCCGCGGTCTGCTGGCGCTGCACCCCAGCGTGGGCTGGGGGCTGATGCTGGGATCGCTGGCGATACTCGGCATGCCGCCGTTCGGCGTGTTCACCAGCGAATACCTGATCCTGATCACCGCGATGCGCGATCACCCGTGGGCCACGCCGATCCTGCTGGTCGCGCTGGCGGTCGCCTTCGCCGCGATCTTCAGCCGGGTCCAGCCGATGGTGTTCGGCGACACCGATGCCAAGCCGCTGCCGCACTCGCCGGCACTGGTGCCGGTGTTCGTGCATCTGGTGATCGTGCTCATGCTCGGCCTGTACATTCCGCCGGCGCTGGCCGAGTGGTACCGGCTGGCTGCCAAGCTGATGGCCGGTTGATGGAGCCCCCGCATGCCGACTGAATTCCTCGAACGTGAAGGCACCCCCCTGCCTGCCAATGTGGCGGTGCGCCGGGTGGTCGTCGATGCCGCGCAGTGGACGCAGAGCGCGCTGAGCCTGTCCGGTCTCGACGCCCGTCTGCTCGCGCTGTGGGGTGCCGATGATCGGGATGTCGATGGCGCGTTCCGGATCTTCGCCGCCTTCCTGCTGCCCGATCACGTGCTGCTGCTGCAACACGCGATGCCCGCGGCCACGCCGGTCTATCCGTCACTGGCCGGCTGGTTTCCGGTCGCCGATCGGCTGCAGCGTGCCGTGTACGACCTGCTCGGGCTGAAGGCCGGTGCGGGTGACGCCCGCGACTGGCTGCGCCACGGCGGATGGCCGGAACAATACTTTCCGCTGCGCCGGGACGTCAGCCTGACGCAAAGCTTCCCCGTCCACTCCGCGCCCTACACCTTCGTTCCGGTGAGTGGCGACGGGGTGCACGAGATCGCCGTGGGCCCGGTGCACGCCGGCACGATCGAGCCGGGTCACTTCCGCTTTTCGGTGGTCGGCGAGAAAGTGCTGCGGCTGGAAGCCAGACTGGGCTACACCCACAAGGGGGTGGCCAAGCGCTTCGAGAAAATGCCGTTGCAGGAAGCGCATCGGCTGGCCGCGCGAATCTGCGGCGACAGCACGGTGGCGTTTTCCTGGGCCTACTGTGCCGCGCTGGAATCGATCACCGATACCGAACTTTCACGGCGCGCGGTGGCGTTGCGCGCACTGGCACTCGAGCGCGAACGACTGGCCAACCACCTTGGCGACCTGGGGGCGCTGGGCAACGATGCCGGCTTCGCCTTCGGTCTGGTGCAGTTCTCGAGCCTGAAGGAGCAACTGCTGCGTCTGAACCAGGAAGCGTTCGGGCAACGGTATCTGTTCGACTACATCGTCCCAGGCGGCGTCGCCACCGATCTGATCACGCCCATGGTCTCCACCATGCTCGACGAGACGACGAGGCTGGAACAGGAAGTTGGCGCATTGCGCGCGATCTACGACGACCACGCCGGGGTGCAGGATCGCTTCCTCGATGCGGGCCTGCTCAGTCCCGAACTGGCCCAGACCCATGGCGCGCTGGGACTGGTCGCACGCGCCTGCGGTATCGCGCAGGATGTGCGCATCGACCTGCCGTGGCCACCATACGACCGGCTGCGCCCCAGGCGCGTGCTGCGCATCGGCGGCGATGTCGCGGCGCGCGTTCAGCTGCGCTTCGATGAAGCGATGGAGTCACTGCGCCTGTGCCGGATGCTGCTCGACATGCTGCCGGAGGGACCCAGCCGGGTCGACGTGGCGGCCGCCGCCCCGGGCCGACTCGGACTCGGCCTGATCGAGGGCTGGCGCGGACCGGTACTGATCGCGCTGGAAACCGCCGCGGACGACCGCGTGCGGCGCTGCCATGCACACGATCCCTCGTGGCAGAACTGGCCGCTGCTGGAACACGCGATCCACGGCAACATCGTGCCGGACTTCCCGCTCATCAACAAATCGTTCAACCTCGCCTACAGCGGTCACGACGGGTGATTCCAGCATGTTCGAACTTCTGAGGCGCATCCGCCGCACCGGCATCCTCGATCGGCCGCTGCCAGCCAGCGACAGCACCGACCCGGCGATGTCCGGGCTGCAGGAAAACCTGCACGCGGTGTTCGGGCGGGCGCTGCGCATCCGTCACGTGGACGCCGGCTCGTGCAATGGTTGCGAGCTGGAAATCCACGCGCTGAGCAACCCGTACTACAACCTCGAGGGTCACGGCATCTCGTTCGTGGCCAGTCCGCGCCATGCCGACGTGCTGCTGGTGACCGGGCCGGTTTCGGTCAACATGGAAGAAGCGCTCAAGCGGACCTGGGAGGCGATGCCCGAACCGAAGTGGGTGCTCGCGATCGGCGACTGCGGCGCCTGCGGCGGCATCTTCGGCAACAACTACGCCACCCGCGGTCCGGTCAGTGACGTGCTCCCGGTGCATGCCGTCGTCAGCGGCTGCCCGCCGAGCCCGCAACGGATACTCCATGGCCTGCTGCAGCTGACCCGCCAGCTCGACACCGACGAGCTGCCCGCCTCGCGCTGACATGCCCGACGTCGCCTCGGCGAGCGATGCCGTCAATCGGCGACGTTCAACCGCACCGAACTGAATGCGCCGCTGCGCGCCAGCGCGGTCAGTGCGAGGCGGGCATGCAGCTCGTCGGGGTCGACACCGTCTGGTTACCGGCGTGGATCGGCCATGTGCCGACCCAGCCAGTCACCCAGCTGCATCAGTACCTGGCTGCGACCGGGCTCGGTCTCGTTGAACAGCTCGTGGTAGAGCGTGGAGAAGAAGCGCGTGGTCAGCAGCCGGGTCGGCGCCGCCGCCGCCGAGAAGTCACGGCTTCCTGCGGGGTCGACCAGGGTGTCGCTGCCGGCCACCAGCAACAGGCTGGGCATTTTCAGGCGGGCCGCATCGGTGATGCTGCTCACGCCGGCACGGAAGATGAAATCGGCCAGCCGCGGCGTGATCCAGCCACTGCGCAACGGGTCGTCGCGGTAAGTGGCGACGACGTGCGCATCGTGCGAAACCTGCTCCATCTTCAAGCTGCTGCGCAAAGGCAGGCGCGGCGCAACCCGCGCCAGCACGCCGGCCAGCCGCTGCAGCGCGAGCGGCTCCCATGTGCGCAGCGCCGGCGACGAAAGCACCATCGCCGGCGGCGTGACGCGGCCATCCAGCACGGCACGCGCGGCCACCAGTCCGCCCATGCTGTGACCGAGCAGCAGCGGCGGCATCGACACGACGTTGGCGAAATCCATATAGACGGTGGCCAGATCCTCCAGCAGATCATCGCCATGGCGCAGGGCACCTCGCTGACCCGGGCTCTGTCCATGGCCGCGCTGGTCGTAGCTGCGTACCGCGTAGCCACGCTGGTTGAACCATTGCGCCAGTCGCTGGTAGCGCCCGCTGTGTTCGCCCAGGCCATGCACGATCAGCACCGCACCGCGTGCCTGTGAACGCGGCCAGTCGCGCAGGAACAATCGCTGCCCGTCCGGCATGTTGAGCCACGCTGCACATTCAGTGCTACCTGCACGACGAATCGGCGATGCCGCCTGCATGGGCTGTTCCACGTTCAGTTCTCCGCGATCACGTCTCTGCCCGGCGCTTGGCCGCCACATCTCCGGCTTCGTCGAGCGGACATACGAACGGACATACGAATATGCGCGGCCATGGATCACAACACTCCGAGAAGCATGTTCGGGCGTACCTCAATGTTCCACGACCTGCATGTTACTCATGAGAAGGTCGAGCTTGCTTTTCATGCCGGCCTGCGGATACGTGCCCGCGACGCCGTAGAAAGCGGTGTACAGCACTGCGGGTGGCTTGTCACCCGAGACCGTCGGTGCGACCACCGCGTCGATCTTCATCAGGTCGTTCTCGTAACGCGCCACGCCGTTGTAGGGATATTGGCGCCCCGACAGCTTCTGCCAGCGACTGCTCATGTCTTCGTCCAGCCCGGATGGTGGCGCGGCGTAACGCTGGACATTGACATTGTTGTGATCGTCTGAGGCCGCTTCCTTCCAGACATCCACGTCTGCCACGTCCCACACCGGTTGACCGTTGTCCCTGGAGAACCTGAAGCCAAGCCACAGCAGATTGCCCGGCGTGATCGCCTGCACCTCGGGCGTGTACGAGAAAGCCACCCGCTTCGAGCGGTAGCTGAAGTGCCGACCGTAGTCGAAGTCGATATGAATGTTCTTGAATGCGGCCGGCAGCAATGCGGACTCCTTGAGGAAGTCCTTCCACTGCGCCAGGGTGCCTTCGTAGGTGACGTAGATGAAGCTGCTCAGTTCGTCCGTATCCAACTTCGAGTCGTGCTGATGGGAAGCAGGCACAAAGCGCATCAGCATCACGCTGCCGTCCGGCACCGGCAGCGAGTACGTCACCACGAAGATGTTCGCGTAGGGCAACGGCCAGATGTCGACCTGCCAGGGACGTTGCCAACGGTCGATATGCACAGAGTCGAAAGCAGGCTTGCCGAGCGACACGACCTTGACCTTTTCACCCGCTACCATGCGCTGAAACATGCCGGCCTTGGCCAACAGATCCATGCGTGATTTCGCATCACGATAAAACCGGGCGGCGTCCATGCCGTCTGGCCGACGCAGATGGATCAATCCATTGCGGCCCACCGTGCCGACATCCACGTAACCATTGTCTTCCAGTGTGAAATGCTGCGACTCTTGGCCGATACGGACCCACTCGTTATCGCTGCCGCGCGCAATCAACGTGGGAAAATCGTCCAACTGCGTCTGCTCGGAAAGCAGGCGCGCAGAGCCTTTGCCGTTCGGGAACAGATTGGCAGATTCCTTGTTCAGAAGCGTTTTCAGTTGCGTATCGCTGTAGGCGTCGAACAGCTTCTGGTAGGTCGCACTGAAGTCGGCAAAGCTCATCGGCAACGCAAACTGCGCCTTGAAGGTGCCGTTCTGGACCGTCTCGAACAGGTCGAGCTGGTAAGCCACACGGGAGTCTATGACGGCCTGATTGGCCGGTGCGTCCAGCACCTGGCTGATCGGCAGTGCGTAGTTGAGGTTCTCGTTCTGCGATTTCATCAGCACGATACCGATGAGCTTGCCATCCTTGTCCAGCAGCGGCCCCCCGCTGTTGCCCGGCGAGGCGGCTGCCGAGAAGCGCATCCACTTCCAGCTGCCGTCCTGCTGCTCCGGCGTGTCGGAAGTGTACAGGCCGTCGCGGATCACCACCCCGGTGCCCAGCGCATTGCCCACGGCATAGACCACCTGGTTGAGCGCAGGCTTGGTATCGATGTCCAGCGCCGCACCCTTGGCCGGCGGCTGTGCCAGCGAAAACACCACAAAGTCCTGGCGCAGCGAAAACTTCTCAATCTTGCCGATGGGGTACACATGGCCATCGGCGTCGCGCAATTCGGGCGCTCCCCACAGGCTGCCCAGGTCGGCCAGCAGCACATGGCCGGCCGTCACATAGCGGTTGTCGCCGATCGCGAACGCGGTGCCGATCGAGAAATACTTGTCGTTGCGTTCCTGGTACGGCAGCAGATCCAGCGGCAGCGGCTTCTCGTAGGCCAGCGGGTCGCTGACCGGCTTGGCCGCCACCACCTCGAACGTGGCGGCCTGGATCTTCGGCAGTACGGCCGGATCAAGGCTGGCGGCATGCGCGGTGGCGCCGCACAGGACGATGAGGGCAAGCAAGGCCAGCCGGCGGAAAACCGACTGCATGGTGCCGGCCTTGCGCCGAATCACTTCCAGATCGTGCATGAGAGTCCTTCGCATGAAGGCCGCCACCGGATTCCCCAACGGGGCCCCTGACCTGCGCCGGCCGAGCCTGAATACTGACATGTCGGAACCGCACTTGCATTGACACCCGCATGGCTTTTGACGGCGGAATCGATGACAGATTGCGAGGGTCGCAGGTGGCCCCCATATATGGTCGCGTGAGCCCTTCCCCGCCGCCCCACGGGCAGTCATCGATGCGTCTGGATTCCTGCCCGCTCGACGATTTCCATCCGGCCGTCGCCGCCTGGTTTCGCCGCGCTTTCCCTGCGCCCACCAAGGCGCAGGCTGCGGCGTGGCCATCCATCCAGGCCGGCCGGCACACCCTGGTGGCGGCGCCGACCGGCTCGGGCAAGACGCTCACCGCGTTCCTTGCCGCGATCGACGCGCTGGTGCGCGAAGGCGTGGCGCATGCTGGCGTGCTGCCGGATGAAACCTGGGTGGTCTATGTCTCGCCGCTGAAGGCGTTGTCGAACGACATCCACCTCAATCTGGAAGTGCCGCTGCAAGGCATCCGCGCGCAGCTGGAGATCCTCGGCCTGCCCGACGTGGCAATCCGCACCGCGGTGCGCACCGGCGACACGCCGCAGGCCGAGCGCAACCTGCTGCGCAGGCAGCCGCCGCACATCCTGGTGACCACTCCGGAATCGCTGTACGTGCTGCTCGGCTCGGCGTCCGGGCGCACGATGCTGGCCGGCACTCGTAC
>JAPHUU010000327.1 GCA_026193555.1 Rhodanobacter sp. | reverse complement strand
CGGTATCCAGCGCACGCGCGTTTGCCCGCGCGATCCCCGGCTGCGAAGCCCATTTCATCCAGGACGCTGGACACATGCTGCTCGGCAGCAAGGAACTCAGTTCGGAGATGATGGGGCGGATCGCGTCGATAGCAGACAAGGACGTATGCATCATGACTAATTGAAAAGTGACTCTGAGGACTCCTGCCTCCGGCCCCCTATCTTCCACAAGTTTCAAGGCGCGAGCACGGCGGCATCAATCAGAGGCTGTCGTCGGAAGGACACAAAAAGCAGTTACCGGAAGATGGCCGTCTAAAAAAATTGGTCGATTCAATCTAAACACAGCGAAGGCACCAGCATCATGAACTTGCTCCGCAGCGGTTTCGGAACAGAAATCATCGTCAATGCCGCCCTCCCATGGTTGGTCTATATCCTGGCTCAACCCGGGATGGGGCGTGTCCATGCACTGATGGCCTCCGCCTTGCCGCCGCTCGTCTGGAGCGTGATTCAACTCGTGCAGAAAAGGCGAATAGACGCGCTTTCCATGTTGGTGCTTGCCGGCATAGGCCTGTCCCTGGCTGCATTTTTCGGCGGTGGTTCGTTCAGGATGCTGGAGTTGCGCGAACAGCTTGTCACGGGCGTGATGGCCCTGGTGTTGCTCGGCTCAGTGGTTATCAAGCGGCCGATGTTCGTCGTGGTTCTGCGCTCCATGATGAAAGACAAATCGCCAGAAGAAACCGTAAAACTCCAGCGTCTGCTTGATGATCCACGTCGGCTGACGCGCATGACTTTGGCCATCGGCTTGCTCGGGCTTGCCCAGACCGCCATCGCGATCGGTCTGGTCTTCACTCTCCCGGTTCGGGAATTTCTGATCGTGAGTCCGATTCTCACCTACGCGGTGATGGGTCTCTTCGTGGGAGTATCCCTGTACGCGAGGCACAGGGCACGCACAGCATCGGCGGACCTCAAAACGGGACAGGGGTAACCAAATCCCACCTCAATATCCGGGTGTGCGTTGTCTTCCCTGTTGGCAGCGGCGGAGGATGAAGGATCAGGCCCGCAGGGTGGCGCACAGGAACGTGCGCCCTTTCGTCGCCAGCACAGGATGCGTCTCGACGCCCTCCGGAACCCGGAGCGGATCGGGAACGTCGTCGGCGCGCAAGGCGCAGACGGGGCTGTCCTTGCCTTGGTTACTTCCATGGCTCCGGGCGCCCTGCCCTCCACCGTTCGGGCCGGCTTCGCCATTCAGATGCGATCCCGGCGCATTTGTTGACAAGCAATAGAAGTAACTCGGCCGGCTTCAGCAGGACGAAACCGCTTTTGGAAACATGAGCCCGCCGGAACGGCGGACAGTGCCCGCCCTACGATCGCGGTCGAAGACGCAGACGCAAGTCATCCCCAACGGCACGACGATCCACCACGTCGAGCCCCCACCGCCGCGACATGTCATCCAGCGGCGGCAGAAACAGCAACGGCCGCGCGCGGTCACCAAGGAACACCGGCGCCACGTAGAGCAGCAACTCGTCCACCAGCCCGGCGGCGAACAGCGCGCCGCAAAGCGTGGGCCCGGCTTCCACGTGCAGCTCGTTGATGTCGCGCGCGGCGAGCAACGCCAGCAGCGCACCGAGGTCGAGCCCGCCGTCGACCTCATCCACGACCACGCACTCGACCGCGGCGAAACGCAGATCGGGTGACACCGAAGAACCGTGCACGACCAGCGTCGGCGCACTGCCGTCAAGCAGATGCGCACCTGAGGGCATGCGCAGGGCGCGGTCCAGCACCACCCGAAGCGGCGGCACGTGCGGTACGTCGGCCAGCCTCACGGTCAGGCGCGGATCATCGGCCAGCGCGGTGCCGCTACCGGTAAGGATGGCCGAGCTGCGCGCACGCCAGCGCTGCACATCCAGGCGTGCGGCCTCGCCGGTGATCCATTTCGACTCGCCGTTGGCCAGTGCGGTGCGACCGTCCAGGCTCATCGCCAGTTTCACCCGCACCCAGGGACGACCGCGCTCGATGCGGCTGAAGAACCCGATGTTGAGTTCGCGCGAGGCCTCGCGCATCAGACCCGTTTCCACCGCGATGCCCGCCGTGCGCAGCCGCGCCAGTCCGACCCCCGCGGCCTGAGAAGTGTCCTCGGCGGCGATCACCACACGAGCGACACCGGCGGCGATCAGCGCGTCCGCGCACGGCGGCGTGCGGCCGTGCAGGCCGCAGGGTTCCAATGTGATGTAGGCGGTGGCACCGCGCGCCCGCTCACCGGCCTCGCGCAGCGCAAACACTTCCGCATGCGGACCGCCGGCACCTTGGTGCCAGCCCGTTCCCACCACGTCATCGCCATGGGCGATCACACAACCCACGCGCGGATTCGGCTG
>JAPHUU010000050.1 GCA_026193555.1 Rhodanobacter sp. | reverse complement strand
TTGGGGCAGCGGTGGTGGCGGCGGCTTCAGCGGCGGCGGCGGAAGTTTTGGCGGCGGTGGTTCATCGGGGAGCTGGTGATGGCGCGCATGCAGCGATTGCTGGCAAACCTTCTTGGCGGCTGGTTCCAGCTGCACCGGCGTTTCCCGGCGGAATTGCTGGACGAAATGGCGGCGGCGATCGCGGCCGGCGAGCGCGGCCACAAGGGGGAGATCCGTTTTGCGGTGGAGTCGAGGCTGACGCCCCTGGCGGTACTCGGTGGACTGGATGCGCGCGGCCGCGCGCAGCAGCTGTTCGCCCAGCTGCGCGTGTGGGATACCGAGCACAACAGTGGCGTGCTGTTCTACGTGCTGATGGCCGAGCACCGGATCGAGATCATCGCCGACCGCGGCATTGCGGCACGCGTCACCACGGCCGAGTGGGATGCGATCTGCGCCCGCATGCGCGTGTGCTACGCGCATGGCCAATGGCGCGACGGCAGTCTCGAAGGCATCGCCGCCGCGCACGCACTGCTACTCCGGCATTTTCCGGGCAACGACAAGGCCAGCCCCGACGAACTGTCGGACCGGCCGGTGCTGCTTTGACAGAACGCCGGGCCTCGCGTCCCGGCGACCGATCAACACCGTTCTCCAAAGGCACAAGAAGGAAAGGCGCCGAAGCGCCTTTCCAGCGGATGAAACCTTGCGCGACCTCAGTTGGTTTTTACCCCCGGTCCGATGTACTTGCCGATGAAGTCCTGCAGCTTGGTCAGGAATTCGACGGTGTCTTTTTCGCTGTAGAACCCGTGACCTTCACCGGGTTTGCTCATCCATTCGTAGGGCTTGTGGGCGGCGTCCAAAGCGGCACGCATGGCCTTGGCCTGTGCAAAAGGAGCGCGCTTGTCGTCTTCGCCATGGACCAGCAGCACAGGCACGTCCAACTTGTCGACGAGATTGACGGGGGATATGGCTGCAAGGGCGGCGTCGTTGTCACCAATCTCCTTGCGCATCGCGCTGCGGCCAGACTTGCTCTGGTGCGTGTCACCCTTCGAGTAGAGCATGGGGATGTCATACACGCCCGCATAGCCTACGGCGCACTTGAACATGCCCGGTGCACGGATGGGGGCCATCAGTGCCGAGTAGCCACCAAAACTTGCGCCGAAGACGCAGATACGGTTCGGGTCGGCATACTTTTGCGCGATCGCCCACTTGACGCTGTCAATCAGGTCATCCTGTATGCCGGTACCCCATTGGCGGTAACCAGACTCGACAAAATCCGTGCCACGGCTGCTTGATCCGCGGAAGTTGACCTGCAGCACGAGGTACCCGCGACTTGCCAGGAACTGCGCCTGCTCGTCGAAAAACCAGTCGTCATTGATGCCGATCGGCCCGCCATGTGGCAGCAGTACCATGGGCAGGTTGGTCTGGGTGGCGGAGTTGGGCACGGTAAGAATGGCTTCGAGCTCCTTGCCGTCATGCGTCTTGAAGCGCATCGGTCGCCGCTCGGCCATCTTTGCCGGATCAATCCAGGGCGAGGCCGCAAACAGCTTGCTTACCTTGTAGTTTTGCGTGCTGATCAGATAGTACGTGCCTGGATCGCGGTCGCTGGAGGCGGAAAAGAGCAGTTCGCTGCCGTCCTGGCTGAACTGCAGGAAGTCGACGTATTCACCAGGAAATTTCAACACCAACGCGCGGTGCAGTTTTGCCACCGGAAGATTTGGATCGATGTACGTGAACGTGGGGACGCCGGTATCCAGCGTCGTGGCGAAGGGCTGGTAGGGATAAGGTGTCCACTGGATGTCACCGATGCTGCCGGAGCTGGCCCGAGCCAGAACCTTCCGGTTGTTGCCGTTCTCGTCCTCCGAGACCAGCGACGTCGGTCCGCCCCCGGCCGCGTAGTTGGCATAGATGCCCTTCTCATCGGGCGTGAAGTGGATCGGCGAAAAGCTGCCGCCAACCTGAGCCGAAGACATCTGATTCCAGCGGCTGCCCTCATGGTGGTAGACGACGTATTGGTCGTCGTCGTTGCGGCCGAAGGCGAATCGGGCTTGTCCGTCCGCGCCGACCATGAAGCTCATGTCGTCTACCTCGATCTGTCCGATCAGGTGACGGGTATTGCGCGTTGCATCGACGTCATACAAGGTACTGTAGCCGTTGTTGTTCCAGCCCCTGGTACGCATATAGAAGTGGCCATTCGCGGGGGTGGGTCGACCCACGATAAAGCCCCAGCCCTCATCGGTACCGCGGGTGCTCGCGCGCGTTCCGTACTTGGTGCTGTCGAAGCCGTAGAGATAGTCCTGCCGCTTGCCGTCGTAGTCGGTGGCAACGATCTCGCCTGTGAGGTAGGGTTTTTCGATCGAGCCCTCCAGCTTTCCCTTCGCAACCACGATGCGTGTATTGCTGACCCAGAGGATGTCAGCGGCCGTCTCATACTTGGGAAGGCGCAACAGGCTCACCGGATGGGTGGTGTCGTTGACCCGAAATACGGCCAGCGAGTGGGACTCGCCATCGACGTCATTGATGTTGACCGCCACGTACTGCCCGTTCGGAGACAGTGTCGGGTCCGACACGAGCACGTGTCGTGCGAAATCTTCGACCGGTATCAGATCACCGGCAGCCGCGGCGGCTGGCAACAGCAGGCAGGCAGCGGACAGCACGGTCCGTACAAAACGCTTTAGCATTGGTGTTTCCCCTGTCACGCTCCGTGTGGTGCATCCGACCGTCTGGAGCACAACGGCCGGGCTGGATGTGCGCATCCAGCCATCGTGGCGGGCACCGGTCACCCCTTTGCGGTACTTGCCGTCAGCTATTCTACCCCTGCGGGGAAGGCACTGGAAATCAGGCCGAATGACGCTTGGCCATCGTGGGCCGTTACACTTGGTTTTTGCCATCCGGCCCGGTCGCCATGTCAGACCCAATCGTCGTCCATTTCGATTCCGTCGCTTTCCACCTCGGCCCGATCCAGGTGCACTGGTACGGGTTGATGTATCTGCTGGGGTTCTTCTGCGCCGCGATGCTCGGCGAGTATCGCCGCCGGCGGGGACGTCTGCCGGTCAGTCGGGATGCGCTGGGCGATCTGTTTTTCTACGGCATGATGGGTGTGATCATCGGCGGGCGGCTGTGGTACATGTTGTTCTACTTCGATGGCGGCATTCGCTGGATCTGGACCCAACCGCTTGCCTTGTTCAAGGTGTGGGACGGCGGCATGAGCTTCCATGGCGGCCTGCTCGGCGTGCTGGCAGCGGGTCTGTGGTGGTCGCGTCGTCATGCGCTGAAATTCTTCGACACCATCGATTTCGTCGCACCGCTGGTGCCGATCGGTCTGGGACTGGGGCGGCTGGGCAATTTCATCAACGGCGAACTGTGGGGCAAGCCGACCACGCTGGCGTGGGGCATGATCTTTCCGCAGGCGCGGGCCGATGACCTGGCCTGGGCTGCCAGTCATCCGCAGTGGCTGCCGCAATTGCAGCGGTTCGGCGGCCTGACGCGGCATCCCTCGGAGCTCTACGAGATGGCGCTGGAGGGACTGGTGATGTTCGTGGTCCTGTGGCTGGTGTCGATCAAGCCGAAGCCGCGCTACCTGGTGTCGGGCCTGTTTGCGCTGATGTACGGCTGCTTCCGCATTGCGGTGGAATTTGTGCGCTTGCCGGATCCGCAGCTGGGCTACCTGGCATATGGCTGGGTGACCATGGGTCAGCTGCAGTCGCTGCCGCTGATCGTGGTCGGTGTGTGGCTGCTGCTGCTGGCGCGTCGCGCGCCCACGCTGCCGCTCGTCACCGTGGCGGACAAGGCCTGACCGATGCGTGCCTATCTTGATCTGCTGCGTCACGTGCTGGAGCACGGCACCGAAAAGAGCGACCGCACCGGCACCGGCACGCGCAGCGTGTTCGGCTGGCAGATGCGCTTCGATCTGGCGCAGGGTTTTCCGCTGGTTACCACCAAGAAGCTGCATCTGAAGTCGATCGTGCATGAACTGATCTGGTTTCTGCGCGGCGACACCAACATCGCCTATCTCAAAGAGCACGGCGTGCGCATCTGGGATGAGTGGGCCGACCCCCATGGCGACCTGGGGCCGGTCTATGGCCAGCAGTGGCGGGCCTGGCCGACGGCCGATGGTGGCGCGGTCGACCAGATCGCCTGGGTGATCGATGAGATCCGGCGCAATCCCGATTCGCGCCGATTGATCGTCAGTGCCTGGAATGTCGGCGAGTTGCCGAAGATGGCCCTGCTGCCCTGCCACAGCCTGTTCCAGTTCTATGTGGCTGACGGCAAGTTGAGCTGCCAGCTGTACCAGCGCAGCGGTGACATCTTCCTCGGCGTGCCGTTCAACATCGCCAGCTACGCGCTGCTGACCCACATGGTGGCCCAGGTGTGCGGGCTTGGCGTGGGCGATTTCGTGCACACGCTGGGCGATGCGCACCTGTACAACAACCACCTTGAACAGGCGCGCCTGCAGCTCTCCCGCGAGCCGCGAGCGCTGCCGCAGCTGCGGCTCAATCCCGACATCCGCTCGATTTCCGATTTTCGTTACGAGGACATCGCGGTCGAAAACTACAGCCCGCATCCGGCGATCAAGGCGGTGGTGGCTGTTTGACACTGGGCGGCTTCGGAGCTGCTTTCGTGGGTTCGCGGGGTCGGGCACGCCTGCGTCGACTACTCGCGAGGCACGCCCGTACTGGTAAGATTCATCGCCATGGCGTCGCGGGATCGGGCATGCCCGGGCCGCTTCGCCGATCACCTTTTTCAAGGACTGCACATGGCCATTTCGCTGATTGCCGCGCTCGACGAAAACTTTGCGATCGGTCGCAAGGGCCAGCTGCCCTGGCACCTGCCGGACGACCTGCGGTGGTTCAAGCAGCTGACCACAGGCAAGAACGTGCTGATGGGTTACAACACCGCCGTTTCGATCGGGCGCGCATTGCCGGATCGGGTCAACCTGGTGTTGTCGCGGCGGCACGAGGCGCCGTTTCCGGGCCAGATCACGGTTCGTTCGATCGAGGAGGCGCAGGCCCGCTGCAGCAATACCGGGCTGATGGTGATCGGTGGTGGCATGGTGTTTTCCGAGGCCCTGCCGCGTGCTCGGCGCATGTACCTGACCTGGGTCGGCACGGTGATCGACGGCGCCGACGCGTTCTTTCCCGGTGTGCAATTCAGCGAATGGACCGAGGTGTCGCGCGTGCATCACCCGGCCGATGCCGAACACGCCTACGACTTCGACATGGTCGAGTACCTGCGCAACAGCTGATGTCGACTTCCCGGTTGCTGTCATCGGGCGTCATGCATGTGATGGCCGGCGTCATCCTCGATGCCGAGGCGCGGGTACTGCTGGCGGAACGCCCGGCCGGCAAGCATCTGGCCGGCATGTGGGAGTTTCCTGGTGGCAAGCTGGAGCCCGGCGA
>JAPHUU010000276.1 GCA_026193555.1 Rhodanobacter sp. | reverse complement strand
GAGTACGACTATTTCGATCCCCTCGGCCTGCAGCCGTGGCTGGAAACCAAGGCCATCGGCGGGTTGTACTTCGCCGGCCAGATCAACGGCACCCCCGGCTATGAAGAAGCCGCCGCCCAGGGCCTGATCGCCGGCTTGAACGCCGCGCTCGCCGTGCAGGGCAAGACGCCGTGGTTTCCGCGGCGCGATGAGGCCTACATCGGCGTGCTGATCGATGATCTCACCAGCAACGGCACGATCGAGCCCTACCGCATGTTCACCTCGCGCGCCGAATACCGGCTGCTGCTGCGCGAGGACAACGCCGACCTGCGGCTGAGTGAGACCGGTCATGCGCTCGGTGTGGTGCCACAACGACGCTACGACGCGCTGCGCGCCAAGCGCGAGGCGGTCGAGCGCGAGCTTCAGCGTCTGGGCACGCTGTGGGCCGCACCGAACAATGCACTGGGCGCGTCGATCGAGCGCCAGCTGGGTGTCGCGGTGAGCCGCGAATACACGGTGCTGGATCTGCTGCGCCGACCCGAACTCGATTACGCCATGCTCACCACCGTCGGTGGAATCGGCCCCGCAGTGGAGCGGGAAGATGTCGCCGCGCAAGTCGAGGTGCAGGTCAAGTACGCCGGTTATCTGCAGCGCCAGCAGGAGGAAATCGAACGCCATCGGCGCAACGAACACACCGCGATTCCACCCGGCTTCGACTATGACAGGGTGCGGGGGCTGTCGGCCGAGGTCCTGCTCAAGCTCAAGCGAACGCTGCCGGCGACGATCGGTCAGGCGGCACGGATCAGCGGTGTGACGCCCGCCGCGATCTCGTTGCTGCTGGTGCACCTCAAGCGGCGCGACGCCGCCTGAGGTGCACGGGCAACCAACGCAGCAGCACCGTCGCGCCCATGGTCGCGCATGAATCCTCCGGCGCCGCTGTTGCCGGCACGCGGCCGAAGCTTGAGGGGTCGGTTGCCGGCTCATGGCATCATGCAGACTTTGACCAGCAAGGGAGTTGAGCGATGGAGATCTGGATCGGTCGCGACGGCGAACGACACGGCCCCTACAAGGAGGACGATGTCCGCCAGTGGCTGCGCAGCGGCCAGCTCGGCCGCGATGACCTGGCCTGGTACGAAGGCCTCGCCGACTGGCAGCCATTGTCGGTGCTGTTTCCCGATGCGGCGCCCCTCGTCCAGGCCGACGCTGCCGCCGTCACGCAGGTCCCGCTGCCACAGACCACGACGGTCGCGTTGGAGGATTATGCCGGCTTCTGGAAGCGCGTCGCCGCCTACATCGTTGACGCGATCATCCTGTACATCCCGAGCATGCTGATCCAGAAGATGATGGGGGGGGCGGCTGCCGAAGCGGCGATGAAGCAGGCGCAGCTGTCGGCCGCCGGCAATCCCGAGTTGGTGATGGCGGCCATGAGCCAGTTCTACGCCACGATGATGCCGGCCATCCTCATTACCGCCGTGCTGACCTGGCTGTATTTCGCCGCATGCGAAAGTTCGGCTTGGCAGGCCACCGTGGGCAAACTGGCACTCGGCATCCGGGTCACGGACATGCATGGCGCACGGATCAGCTTTGCGCGTGCACTGGGGCGCTACCCTGCCAAGTATCTCAGCGCCATCATTTTCTTCGTCGGCTTCATGATGGTTGCCTGGACCCAGCGCAAACAGGGCCTGCATGACCTGATTGCCGGCACCCTGGTGCTGAATGGCCGCGCCGGTGAGTTCAATCCGAAACAGGCATCGCCCGACAGCAACAGCTCGTTCAGCGCCTGATTCGGCGGAACCCGAGGAAAAGCGCCGGAGCCATGCGCCGGCGCTTTTTCATTTCGCTGAGGCCGACGACCGCCTTGTTATGATCGTCGATCCAGTCACCACCCCGGCGCTTCGCGCCACCGCAAGGAACCCACCAGGCCTCATGCTCAGCATCGAACAACGCATTGCCAACGACATCGCAGCCCGGCCCGACCAAGTGCAGGCGGCGGTGGATCTGCTCGACGGTGGCGCCACCGTGCCGTTCATCGCGCGCTATCGAAAGGAAGCCACCGGCGGCCTGGATGACACCCAGCTGCGCCTGCTGGAGGAGCGGCTGCATTACCTGCGTGAACTCGAGGATCGGCGCGCGACCATCCTGGCCAGCGT
>JAPHUU010000240.1 GCA_026193555.1 Rhodanobacter sp. | reverse complement strand
TCGCGGCTGCAGCCGCTCCCACAACCTTCGCTCCCGCATCAATCGCTCCCACAATCATCGCGCCCGCATCAATCGAGGCGGTCGCCGTTGGCCTGGCCTGCCAGCAACCACTCGGTCACCTGCTCGGCCAGCTGCTCGGGCCGCTGGTCGCCCGCCAGCAGATGCACATCCGGCGACTCGGGTCGTTCGTACGGCGCGTCGATGCCGGTGAAGTTGCGGATCTCGCCCGCCCGCGCCTTCTGGTACAGACCCTTGGGATCGCGCTGCTCGCACAGTGCCAGCGGCGTATCGACGAACACTTCCATGAACTCGCCTTCGGCAAACAGCTCGCGCGCCGAACGCCGTTCGCTGCGGTACGGCGAAATCACGCTGACCAGCACGATCAGCCCCGCATCCACCATCAGGTTCGCCACCTCCGCGATGCGGCGGATGTTCTCCACCCGGTCCTCCGGCGTGAAGCCCAGATCCTTGTTGATGCCGTGGCGCACGTTGTCGCCGTCCAGCAGGTAGGTGTGATAGCCGAGCGCATGCAGCTTGCGCTCGACCAGATTGGCGATGGTCGACTTGCCCGCGCCGGACAATCCGGTGAACCACAGGCACAGCGGATGCTGACCCTTGCTGGCGCTGCGCACCGCCTTGTCGATGTCGACATGCTGCCAGTGCACGTTGGACGAACGGCCGAGCGCGAAGTCCAGCATGCCGCACGCCACCGTGGCATGGCTGTGGCGATCGATCAGGATGAAGCCGCCCAGCGTGCGATTGGTCTCGTAGGCCTCGAACGCGATGTCGTCGTCCAGACCGATCGTGCAGTAGCCCACCTCGTTCAGATCCAGATGCCGCGCTGCCAGTTTCGCCTGGCTGTTGACGTCCACCTTGTGCTTGATCGACATCACCCGGGCATTCACGGTGCGGGTGCCTATCTTCAGCAGGTAGGTGCGGTTGGGCAGCAGCGCCGCATCGCCCAGCCACAGCAGGTGGCAGGTGAACTGGTCGGCCACCGGTGCCGGCCGCAGCGCATCGGCGATCACCTCCCCGCGACTGGCGTCGACTTCGCGGTTCAGGCACAGCGTCACCGCCTGCCCGGCCACGGCCCGTTCGACGTCGGTGCCGGCACAGATGATCCGATCGACGCGCGCCCGGTGCACACCGGGCTGGATCACGATCTCGTCGCCGCAGGCCACGCTGCCGCCGCAGATCGTGCCCGCATAGCCGCGGAACGAGTGGTCGGGCCGGTTGACCCACTGCACCGGCATGCGGAAGTCATCGGCACGGAACGGCGCCGCGTCGATCGACTCCAGCAGCTCGAGCAGGGTGCCGCCGTCGTACCAGGGCATCCGCGCCGAGCGCGAACCGACATTGTCGCCGGTCGGCGCCGCCACCGGCAGGCAATGCACGTCGGTGATGCCGAGGTCATCCGCCAGGGCACGGTATTGCGTGGTGATCGCCTGGTAGGTCGCCTGATCGAAGTCGACCAGGTCCATCTTGTTCACCGCCAGCACCACCTTGCGGATGCCGAGCAGTCCGCAGATGTAGGTGTGCCGACGGGTCTGCGGCAACAGGCCCTTGCGCGCGTCGACCAGCACCACCGCCAGTTCGGCGTTGGAGGCACCGGTGGCCATGTTGCGGGTGTACTGCTCGTGCCCCGGACAGTCGGCGACGATGAAACTGCGCCGCGCGGTATGGAAGTAGCGGTAGGCCACGTCGATGGTGATGCCCTGCTGGCGCTCCGCATCGAGGCCATCGGTGAGCAGCGAGAAATCGAGCGTGTCGCCGGCGTCCGCATGCTGCCGGCGGCTGTCGCGCACCAGCGCGGCCAGCTGGTCGTCCGGCACCATGCCGGCGTCGTACAGCAGGCGCCCGAGCAAGGTGCTCTTGCCGTCGTCGACGCTGCCGCAGGTGATGAAGCGCAGCAGTCCCTTGGGCGGCGCGGCAACGGTGCTCGTGGAAGTCGTGTCCGTCCGCGTCGCCATCAGAAATAACCTTCCTGCTTCTTGCGCTCCATCGAGGCGGTCGGATCCTGGTCGATCACCCGCCCCTGCCGCTCCGAACTGCGCGAACGCGCCATCTCGTCGATCACCTTGGCCAGCGTGTCGGCCGACGACTCCACCGCCCCGGTCAGGGGATAGCAGCCCAGCGTGCGGAAGCGCACTTCGCGCATCTGCACCGTCTCGCCCTCGTGCAGGGTGAAGCGCTCGTCGTCGACCATGATCAGCGCGCCGTCGCGCTCGACCACCGGCCGCGGCTTGGCGAAGTACAGCGGCACCACCGGGATGTTCTCGCGCTGGATGTACAGCCACACATCCATCTCGGTCCAGTTGGAGAGCGGAAACACCCGCACGCTCTCGCCCTTGCGGATGCAGGTGTTGTAGGTGTTCCAGAATTCGGGGCGCTGGCTCTTCGGATCCCAGCGGTGCTGCGCGTTGCGGAACGAGAAGATGCGCTCCTTCGCCCGCGACTTCTCCTCGTCGCGGCGGGCGCCGCCGATTGCCGCATCGAAACCGTACTTGTCCAGCGCTTGCTTCAGCCCCGCCGTCTTCATCACGTCGGTGTGCACGGTGGAGCCGTGGGTCAGCGGCGAGATGCCCTGGCGCACACCGTCCTCGTTGATGTGTACCAGCACGTCGACATCCCCGGCCGCCGCCACCTGTTCGCGGAACGCGATCATCTCGCCAAACTTCCAGGTGGTGTCCACGTGCAGCAGCGGAATCGGCGAGCGCGCCGGATGGAACGCCTTGCGCAGCAGATGCAGCAGCACCGAGGAATCCTTGCCGATCGAATACAGCATCACCGGGCGCTGAAAACCCGCCATCACCTCGCGGAAGATGTGGATGCTTTCCGCCTCGAGGTCGTCGAGGTGGGAGGGCAGCACGGCAGGCATGGTCATGACATCAAGAACTCGGAATCGGTGACTGAAAAGGCAACATCAACAGAAAGCTGGTAACGCAACAGGAGGGGCCATTCTAGAGCCTGCACCTTCACTTCCACAGAATGGCCGTCCAAATGATTTTCCATATCGACATGACCTCATGCGATAACGAAAGCACTGGCATGAAAAACCGCCAGGATGGCTGTGGACTTCGCAGGAGCGCACCCTGTGCGCGATGCTTTATCGTTGACGCTGCCGAAAACATCGCGCACAGGGTGCGCTCCTACGCGATCACGGGATAGGTCGGGTCGGCATCCAGTGTCGCCGCGCACACCGCCGCCAGCTCCAGCAGGCGCAGATCCGAACCGCGCGCGCCGACCAGTTGCAGACCCACCGGCAAGCCGTTGGGCAGGTTGCCCATCGGCAGGCTCACCGCGGGGCAGCCGGACAGGCTGGCGAAGCTGGTCAGGTCGGCCGACGAATCGGGCGCCGCGCCGTCCAGCGGAAACGCGCCCTGCGGCGTGGTCGGCAGCACCAGCACGTCGACCTGGCCAAACAGCCGGCGCATCTTCAGCGTCGCCGCATCCAGCACGCGGTCGGCCGTCGCGTAATCGGCCGCGCTCTTGCCGGCCGCGTAGTCCAGCATCTGGCGGAAGTGCGCCGAGACCGGACGGACGGTGTCGGCCAGATCGGTGGCGAACGTGCCGAGCATCTCCGCCTCCATCAGCAGCAGACCGGCACGGCGGGTGCGCGAGAAGTTCCAGTCGCTGAAATCCACCGCACGCGGATCGCTGATCGCGTGCGACAGGCGGGCCATCGCCGACTCGAACACGGCGATCACTTCCGGTTGCACGCCGACCGCCGCCAGATCCGGCAGCACGCCGGCGCGCAGCTTGCCCGGCTCCCAGTCAGGCAGCGCGAACGCGATGCGTCGGCGACGCGAGCGCGCATCGTCGGCGTCGTAGCCGGCCAGTACCTGCAGCAGCACGGTGAGATCCTGCGCACCGCGCGCCAGCAGGCCCACCGCATCGAGCCGCCGCGCGGCCGGCACCATGCCGCGGGTGGAGATTTCGCCGTGGGTCGGCTTCAAGGCATACAGCCCGCAATAGCTGGCCGGGATGCGGATCGAGCCCAGGCTGTCCGAACCCACCGCCGCCACCGCCAGCCCCGCCGCCACGGCCGCCGCCGCGCCGCCGGAGGATCCGCCCGCGCTGTAGCCGTGCCGATGCGGATTGTGGGTGGCGCCGAAATGCGGGTTGTCGGTCACCGCGCCCAGCGCG
>JAPHUU010000273.1 GCA_026193555.1 Rhodanobacter sp. | reverse complement strand
TGCGGCTGGAAGCCGCCGCCCAGGGCCTGGATCAATTGCACCGAAAAGTCGACCTGCTGCAGCTGCAGTGCCGCCAGGCCCTGCTCGGCGACCAGCAACTGCTGGCGCACGGCGAGCGCCTCCAGGTAGCTGCCGATGCCGGCGTGGTAGCGCTGCTGCGCCAGCTGCCAGGCACTGTCGGCGGCCTCCAGCGCCTGTTGCTGGGCGGCGAGCTGTTGCTGCAGCGAACGCAGGGCGGAGATATCGTCGGTGATCTGGTTCAGCGCGCCGATCAGGGTCTGGTTGTACTGCGCCGCCGCCAGCTCGTACTGCGCATCCTTGCCGGCCAGGTTGGCGCGCAGCCGGCCGCCATCGAAGATCGGCAGGCTGATCGACGGGCCCGCTTCGTAGAACCGCGACGGCAGGCTGATCAGGTTGCTGCCGCCCAGCGCGATCACGCCGGCCATCGCGCCGATGCTGACGTTCGGCAGGAATTCGCTCTTCGCGGCCCGGATCTCGCGGGCCGCAGCCTCGACTCGCCAGCGCGCGGCGACGAGGTCGGCGCGGCGGCCGAGCAGCGCCACCGGCAGCTGGGTGGGTACCGTCAATGCGGCTGGCTTCAGCAACCGCGGGCGGGTGATGTCGAGGCCACGATCCGGCCCCTTGCCCAGCAGCACCGACAGTGCCGACCGCGCGGCGTCGATGCTGCGGGTGGCCGCCGCCAGGTGCTGCTGGGCACTGGCCACTTCGCTGTCGCCCTGCCTGAGCTGGATCCGGTTGTCGATGCCGGCGATGAGGCGCTGGCGGGTGAGTTCGCGCACCTGCTCGGCGCGCTGCAGCTCCGCCCCGGCCAGATCCTGCCGAGTGAATGCGTAGCCGAGCCCGGCATAGGCACGGGCGACGTTGCCAGAGAGCGCGATGCGGGTGGCACGGGCTTCCACGTCGGCGGCGCGCGATGCGCCGAGCGCCGCCTCCCATGCGGCACGCTTGCCGCCCCACAGGTCCAGTCCCCAGTTGAGGCTGACGTCGGCATACCTGGCCACCGCGGTATGGCCATTGCCGAGCGGAATGGCGGCGGGCAGGCGCGCAGCGGTGACGCTGGCGCCGGCATCCACGACGGGGCCGCGTGCAGCATCGGCGAGGCCTGCCTCGGCCTGCGCTTCACGCGCCCGTGCATCGGCGACGGCCAGTCCCGGGTTGCCCTGCAGAGCCTCTGCGATCAGGGTGTCCAGTTGCGGATCGCCCAGTCCTGTCCACCAGTCGACGGCCGGCCATGCGGCCGGCGACAGCGGGAGGCCGGCCAGGCTGTGCTCGGCGCTCAGCGAAGAAGGGTCGAGCAGCGTGCCGTCGGGGTGCAGGCCGCCGCTGCTGGCGCAGCCGGCGAGCGCCAACGTCAGTGCGGTAGCCGCCGCAAGTAGATGCAGTCGCATGGATCGAGGTCCGGGGAATGGGGGTGGTCAGTGCTTGTCGCGGAGCGTGTGCAGGACACGCTCCAGGTACTCATGCAGCCTTGCCTGTTCTGCCGCGTCCAGCGAGTGCTGCGCGGCCGCCATCACCCGCTCGCTGCAGGCCAGTGCCGTGTCCTGCCACATGCGACTGCCCGCTTCGGTCAGCTCGATGCGCAGCGCCCGGCGATCCCGTGCATGCGGGCGTCGTTGCAGGTAGCCCTTGTGTTCCAACTGGTCGAGCTGGCGCGTCATGGCGCCGCCATCGAGCTCGACGGCGCGGGCCAGTTCGGTGGCCGACAAGGGCCCCAGTTGCTGGGCCTTCTTGAGGATCAGGTACTGGGTGAAGCTGAGATCCAGCCCCTGTCGGGCAAATTCGGCCTCAAGCGCCCGCACCAGTTCGGTTCGCACCATCGCCAGCAGCATGCCGAGGCTGGGCGCGGGGCTGGGTGAAGGGCTGGGGTTGGCGGGATCTGACGGGGCGGCGGGGTGATTCATGCAGGGCATGTTATTGCCGAAAGTATAATTGTCAAGGCAACTATCTTCACGCCTGTAATTGCCTAGGCAAGAAAATCGTCTGCTGCGGGCATCGCAACGCGACACACCACCGGCACGTTGTCATCCATCATGCTGACCGGGCCGCCGATCTGCGGCGGCATCGACCCATGCGCAGGAGAACGACCTTGAAACGATGGTTTGCAATGTTTGTGTTCGCACTGGCCACCTGCGCCAGCGCACAGGAATATCCCGCGCCGATCCAGGCACTCGTCGGCAAGGGCATTGCGATCCAGGGGCCGTTGTCGGCGCCCCCGGGCTTCACGGGTTTTGTCGGTGAATACGACGGTCGCAAGATGCCGATCTATGTCCTCCCCGATGGCAAGCACATGGTCATCGGCACGCTGTTCGACGAAACGGCCACCGACCTGACCCAGGCGCCATTGCAGGAGGCAACCACCCCGGTACTGGATGCGTCGCTCTGGGCCGAGCTGGCCAAGGCCAGCTGGATCGCGGAGGGCTCGGTCAAGCCGAAGCGCATCGTGTATGTGTTCACTGACACCGAATGCCCCTATTGCCACCGGCTGTGGCAGGCAACCCAGCCTCTGCTGGCTGGTGGTGACGTGCAAGTACGCCACATCATCGTGGCGGTGATCGCGCCGGCAAGCCTGGGTCGCGCGGCGGCGATCCTCGATGCGGCCAGTCCGGCACAGGCCCTGCATCAGCACGAAAGTGCCTTCGGCCACAGCCCCATCAAGCCGGAGTCAGCTGTTCCGGCGGCCACCGCCAAACGCATCAAGGCAAATATCGACCTGATGGCACGTCTCGGCATCCATGGCACGCCGGCGACGATCTACAAGAGTCCTGCCGGCAAGATCTTCAGTCTTCAGGGCTTGCCGCCTGCAGATCGCATCAAGACGATTTTCGGCAGCTGATTGGCTGATGCCGGTTTCGACCCTATATGTCATGGGTAGCTGCGCCGACTGTCTGAAATGGTGCCTGCGCCTTCCTCTCCGTGGTCACGTTGGGCCCGTCGGCTACTGTCCGGGCTCCGCGCTGGCCACGACCGGCGGCGGTGGCGAATCGTTGCTGCTGCCGGTGGCGGCGATGGCTTCCGGCTGGTGGCTTGCCTCACGTCTGCGGCCGCAGGCAGGCAGGCCCTGGCCACGCAACATCAGGAGAACATCATGCGGCATCCCGAAGTAAAAGCGTTTTTCGACGACGCCAGCAATACCTTCAGCTATGTGGTGTGGGACCCGGCCAGCCTGCAGGCGGCGGTATTCGACAGCGTGCTCGATTTCGACGCCGCGTCCGGGCGGACCCGTCGCGATTCAGCCGACGCCATCATTGCCTTCGTGCGGGCGCGGGGACTGAGCGTGCCATGGGTGATCGACACCCATGTGCATGCCGACCACCTGTCCGCCGCGCCCTATGTGCAGTCCGTGCTGGGCGGCAAACTGGGCATCGGCGAACACATCCGCGCGGTACAGGACACCTTCGGCACGCTGTTCCATGCCGGTGACGAGTTCCGCCGCGATGGCAGCCAGTTCGATCACCTGTTCAAGGACGGCGAGCGCTATGCGCTCGGCGACATCGAGGCCGTCGCGATGCACACGCCCGGACACACGCCCGCGTGCATGACCCACGTGATCGGTGACGCCGCGTTTGTCGGCGACACCTTGTTCATGCCCGACTACGGCACCGCCCGCTGCGATTTTCCCGGCGGCGATGCGCGGGTGCTGTATCGCTCGATTCGCCGGATCTTCGCCTTGCCGCCCGACACGCGGATCTTCCTCTGCCACGACTACAAGGCCCCCGGTCGCGACCAGTTCGTGCACGAGACCACGATTGCCGCCGAACGCAGCGGCAACATCCATGTGCGTGACGGCATCGCCGAGGACGACTTCGTGCGCATGCGCAGCGAGCGTGACGCCACGCTGGCGATGCCGAAACTGATCCTGCCCGCGGTGCAGGTGAACATGCGCGCGGGCCAGTTCCCGCCAGCCGAGGAAAATGGCGTGCACTACCTGAAGATCCCCGTCGACGCATGGTGAGTTGCATGGTCGGGCTGCGCCGTGATCTGCGCAGCCGTGTCCGACACTGACGCGAAGTGGCGATACTCCAGAACCCGGTGAGAGAGAGACAATGCAGATCAGACGTCTGGTCGAAACGCTGAGCGTGGCACCCCAGCTTGAAGTGGCGGATATCCCCGTGCTGGCAGCACGGGGTTTTCGCGCCATCATCAACAATCGTCCCGATGGCGAAGACGGCGCCCAGCCAGCCAGCGCGGCGCTGGAGGCCGCGGCGCGACAGCACGGGCTCGGTTACCGCCACATACCGGTGATCCCCGGACAGCTGCACGATGCCAGTGTCGACGCATTTGCCGAGGCGCTGCGGCAGTTGCCGGGCCCGATGCTCGCCTACTGCCGATCCGGCACCCGCTCGGCCATGCTGTGGGCCTTGGGCGCGGTCCGCGAACGGGATGTCGACGGCGTACTGCAGGTAGCGGCAGAGGCGGGCTACGACCTCAGTGCCTTGCGCCCGCGGTTGCAGCAGGAGCACGCTGCGAAAAATCTCCGCGACGCCTCGTCGAGGTCATGAGCGGCAGGGGCCGCAAGGCACGCATCCAACAGGGGGGCGCTTCCGATGGTTCGCGGCCAGTGACCGAAGCACCCCCTTTCCGGGAAATCATTTCATGATCCATCAGCCAGCGATGCAGGATCTGCTTGCCGTCCTGTGCGGTTCGCTTGTCGGCTTTTCGCTGGCCCTGATCGGTGGCGGCGGCTCGATACTCGCCGTCCCGCTGCTGCTGTATGTGGTGGGCGTGCGCGATCCGCATCTGGCGATCGGCACCAGTGCGCTGGCGGTGTCGATCAATGCGTTTGCCAACCTGATTCCGCATGCCAGGGCCGGCCACGTGCGCTGGAAGGTGGCATTCATCTTCGCCGCTACCGGCGTGGTCGGTGCATTCATCGGGTCAAGCATCGGCAAGATTGTCGACGGCCGGCACCTGCTGGTGCTGTTCGCGCTGCTGATGCTGGTCGTCGCCGCGCTGATGCTGCGCGGTCGCCGCGGCGGCCCGGATCGCTACCCGTTGCCACACATGTATCCGCGGCTGGGGGCGGTGGGTCTGGGAGCCGGCGGGCTGTCCGGCTTCTTCGGCATTGGCGGCGGCTTCCTGGTCGTGCCGGGGCTGATGTTCGCCAGCGGCATGGAGATCATCCATGCGATCGGCACTTCGCTGTTCGCGGTGGGTGCGTTCGGTCTGACGGCAGCGGCCAACTACGCCATATCGGGCCTGATCGACTGGCCGGTGGCGGCCGAGTTCATCGGCGGCGGCATTGTTGGTGGCTGGCTCGGTGCGCTTGGCGCCAGGCGGCTGGCAAGGACCCGCGGCGCGCTCAACCTGATCTTCGCCCTGGCGATCATCGTGGTCGCCATTTTCATGCTGATCGAAAGTCTGCGGGGCTGACCGCTCGGCTGGCAGCGACCCCGGGCAGACCTCACCGGGATGACCATCGCCGGATCGGTGGCAGTCCAGGGTGACGTTGCCGGCTGGATTCACATATAGTCGAAACAAGCCACTTGTAGTCGAAACAAGCCACCTGGAGAGCACTGTTGTGAGCAAAGACAAATCGGGCAAGAAGGACAAGCTGAAGCACTACGACTTGTTTGAAATGATGTTGAGCCAAAGCCAGGTTTTTCGGGAAATGGTGGCGCAATTTCAAGAGGCCTGGGTTCCAAAGCCGTTGCCTGAGCCTACCGAGGCCAGCGCCGCAAAAAGCCCCCGAACAAAGACCGCCAAGACGAAAAAGACAGTTCCGGTCACCAAGCCGGCAAGAAAGCGCGCGTCGGGGAAAACCGCTTCTTCTCCCAAGGCCAAAGCCGTTGCGACCGGCAAGCCGCCGAAGAAGACGCCGGCCAGGAAAGCCCCTGCGTCGAAGAAGCCCGCGGCGGTGATGCCAGCGAAGGCCGTTGGCAAGGCGAGAGTAGCCAAGCGCCCGGCGAAATAGCGGCGGATCGTAGTCGCCGCCCATTCTTTTCCGCGCTGGCCGTCATGCCATGAGCCCACGCCGGTCGTCCGGAATGGAAACGCTCTCACTGGTTGACAGGGTATCTGTGGCCGCCTAACTGTTGCCGTATCGAGATCGTTCATGTCTTTGACTCCTCCCGCCTCTGCCGCGCGAGCTACTACAACGGCAGCGATGGAGCGCCTTTATGCCGCGCTGGCCGATATCGGCGATCTTGTCGCGACGATGCCCCGGCCGGACGTGCTGTACACCGGGATCGTTCATATTCTCGAACGCCATGTCGGCGCGCTGTTGGTGCTGGTAGGGGAGATTGACTACGAGGCGGGCGTCCTGCGTCGCCGAGCGCCTGCGCGGCCACCCGAAGGGCAGGAAGACATCTATCCGGAAACCGTGCCGCTCGCGCTTGCGCCTCCCCGGTTCTGGGAGGGCAAC
Organism: Rhodanobacter sp.; assembly: GCA_026193555.1. GTDB lineage: Bacteria > Pseudomonadota > Gammaproteobacteria > Xanthomonadales > Rhodanobacteraceae > Rhodanobacter. The sequence goes on along the minus strand of JAPHUU010000273.1, from coordinate 682 downwards.
ATCGAGGTCGAGCACAACATCGTCGATGCTCCCGGCAGGGAGTCAATGCGGCCTGCCTACGCCCTGCATGGCATCCGCGCCTCAGCGGCCGTGCCGGTGCGTTGTTTCGGCAAGGTCCACGCCGCCCTGATTCTGCGCGCGCGCGACCCCGCCTACTTTGCTCCCGAACTGCTGCAATTGCTGGATCGCGTGGCACTCAGCATCGGCCATGCACTGGAGGGCGACGCGCAACGCAACCGACTCGATCAAGCGCTGCTTGCCGCGGAGCGGAGTCAACGCACGTTGCGGCTGCTGAGCGAGACGCTCAAGGTCGCCATGCATGCCGATGCGGAGGTCGATCTTCTCGGCGAAGCCTGCCGCGTCGTGGTGGACACCGGGGGTTATCCCGTGTGCTGGATGGGCCTGCTCCAGAGCGATTCTGTGGTGACCCTGAAGTTGCACGCACACGCGGGGCGCGGTGCCACGTCCTACCAGTCACTCAAGCTGAGCCTGGATGACCAAAGCATTTCTTCCAGCGTGACCGTGGCGGTGGCCCGTTCCGGCGAGCCGGTGGTAAGGCTGCCGCGCGAGGGCGGCGAGGACAGCTGGGCCACCCATGCGCGCAGCCTGGGACTGGGCGCCCTGCTGGGGCTCCCGCTGCGCCTGCACGGGCAGGTCATCGGCGTGATCGTGATCGGTGCGG
>JAPHUU010000082.1 GCA_026193555.1 Rhodanobacter sp. | reverse complement strand
CGCCGGAGTCTCGTTGCTCTTGGTGCCCTCGGAGAACACCCGTACCGTGGTGCTGTCGAAGACGCCGTTCTGGCCGCGGCTGTTGCCGACGATGTCGTTGTTGAGGTCGGCCTCGACCTGCCAGTGCTGTGCCACCGCGTAGTCGGCCAGCACCTTGCCGCCATACAGGCCCTGCTCCTCGCCGGACAGTGCCGCGAATACCACGGTGGCGTCGTTGTTCTGCTTCGACAGCAGGCGCGCCGCCTCGATCAGCGCGGCAACGCCGGAGGCGTCGTCATCGGCGCCAGGGGCATCGCTGTGATTGTTCATCACATCGCTGACCCGCGAATCGAGATGGCCGGACATCACGATCACCCGTTGAGGGTCGCCCTTGCCGCGCTTGATGGCGATCACGTCCATCACCCGGACCGGGGTCGGGATGCGCTCGCCGCTGAACATCTGCGAGGGTGTCACCACTTCAATGCAACCGCCGCATTCCTTCGAGATCGCCTCGAAGCGCGACTTCACCCAGCGTCGTGCGGCGCCGATGCCCCGAGTATCGGAGGTGGTATCGGACAGCGTCTGGCGGGTGCCGAATCCGACCAGCCGGGTGATGGTGGCGCGCAGCTCGGCCTCGCTGGGTGCGCTGGCCAGTTCGTGCAGTGCCGGCTGTTCGCGCGGCACTGCCGGCGCCTCGGCATGGACGGCGCAGGCCGCAACCAGCAGGGCCAGGGGCAGGATGTGCATGGATCGAGGCATCGGTCGATTCCTTCGGCAAGGGATCGTTACGATACAACGATCGGCTCGATGATGGCCGACTCGACAGCGGCATGATGCGATGCGACCGAGGGGCTCGATTCCCTGATGACCCGGCAGGCCGGTTGCACGACGCTTGTGCGGGTGCATCGCGCTGGCGGGCCAGGCGTTCGGCGGCAGACACAAAAGCCCGAACGTTGCCGTTCGGGCTTTTGTGTTCTTCAGCGGCAGTTCCCGCTTTGGTGCACATGGCGCAACAGACTCTGCGCCAATGAATCGCTGGTGGAAAGCTTACAGGGACAAGGTCAACTTGATCATGGCCTGGCCTGCCCGATAGCCATGGTTCCACTGGTAGTCATAGACTCCTTCGACTGACCAGCTGTTGCTGGCGGCCAGTATGATGCCGGCGCCTGCATCGTAGAGGTTCCGTTCCGGCGTCACGCCGACGGTGGTAAATGCCGGCCCGCCACTGGTGAAGGCCGCCGTATTGCTCATCATGTTGTTATGGAACGAATGCAGCCAGTTGACGTGTACTTCGGGGCGCAGGATCCGGGTATCGGAAAGGCTGATGTTGCGGGCAAATTTCACACCCAGGCCTGACTGCAGGAAGTCGTAGCTCTGTGCGTCGACCTTGAGGTCGATTGGGCCGTTGCCGGCCTCGGTGTAGCCGCCTGTTTTCAGGTGGGTGTATTGCAGGGTGGCCATCGGGGTAATCGTGGTGCGCCCGTCACCCATGTGGAAGTGGTAACCGGTGGCGGCGGCGGCGGTGGACTGATGCCCGCTGTAATGGGCGCCGGTATGGCCACTGAAACCCGGAAATACGACGTCGCGCGTGATCGAGTAGTCGTCATCGCCGTACACCAGCGACCCATTGGCAAACCAGGACCGGCCTGGCGCAAAGCCAAGATAGACCATCGCCTGATGCGACTTGATGTTGCCATGGCTCAGGGCGCTGCTGCCATCGATCGCGGTATTGGCGTAGCGGATACCGACACCGGCCGTGGTCACCTGGCCGAGCGGCATTTCATACGCAAGCATCGCGCCGGCACTGTTGTCGGTATAGCCCTCGTAGCCGTTGGTGTTCTCCTGCGTACCGGCATAGCCGAACGCAGCCCCCCACAATTGCGGGTGCTTCTGCCCGGGCTGGCAGGCGGCGGAATCATCCTTGCCCGGCACATGCCGGTCATCGGACTGATCGTTCTGGCTGCATGGCCGCGCGGCCCCTTCCAGATGCGAGTTCAACAGTCCCTGGAACTGCTGGGTAACGCGATAGCTTGCCTGTGGCGAGGCGAGGCTGGCCGCGCCGGGCTGCAGCTGCGCCAGCGCATCGGCGACTTGCTTGGCATTCGGCAGCAGCGTAATCGCGGTCAACAGAGGGCCGGTTGCCGGGCTCAACGGAAGGGCATCGATGACCGGGGCGATGATCGGTGCGGTCGGGTTGCCGACGGGGCCCACGACGTCGGCGAGCGGAATCTGGGTCGCGACGATTTGCACTTGGCCATTGGTGGTCGGCGCCGCCGAAAAGAGGTAGCGGGTGGTGTTGCTGGTCGCGGTAACGGTGCTGCCGTTGGTGCCGCTGGTGGCGTCGACGATATTGAAGATGCTGCCCACCGGGATGGGTCCGGTGACCGTCACATTGACCTGCAGCGCGTTGCCGATGGTGGATGCGCCGACCGGGACGATCTTGCCATACAGCGACGTGCTGAAGATCGTTGTATTGATCGTGCCCGCCACCGGGATCGCGAACGCGCCGGCAACATTGAGGGTGTTCGTGCCCAGCGTGTAGGTCGACGCATTGGCCTGGCCGGTGATCAGCGCATTGCCGCCGACCACGTTGATCTGCTTGAGCCCGCTCGCCGCACCGACGGCGCCGTCGAGGATGCTGTTGTTGTTCAGCGTCAGCGTGCCGGTACTGGCACCCGCTGTATTGGTGATGGCGGCCTTGACCGTCTGGCCCGCCCCGACATTGATGAAGCCGTCACCGGCAAAATCCATGCTCGAGCCGGTATTGCTGGTGAAGCCGCCGTTGAAGTTGACGGTGCCGGTGCCGGCCACCGAGAACGTGGTCGAGTAGACCGGACCGTTGAAGGTCACCGTGTTGGCGTTGGTGCCGGCGGAGATGTCGAGGAAGGTCGAGCCCGCCGTTCCGACAAATCCGGTCACGGTCGAGCTGTTGTTGAACTGGATGCTGGCGGTGTTGGCGGCGTCGGTGGTAATCGCGCCACCGGGATCGTTGCTGGTATTGATGTCCTGGGCGCCGACCAACAGGAGTCCTGGACCCTGCGTATCGACGCCGCTGGCCACGCCGACAGGGCCAACCACGCTGCCCGACGACGACAGGACCACGACTTCACGTGCCACTGTCATGGGCAACCACGCCACCAGGGCGCAGCCGAACAAGGGGAGAAGGAGCTTCTTTTTCTTCATGGTGTCGCCTCAGATAATGTGAACAATGTCGCGGCTGTACTTCGCCTGCTGGGTCAGCAAGTGCACGCGATCGAAAGTGGTCTCCGTCTGGCGTATCACCCCGGAGCAGACTGAATTTGGAATGGGTGGAGCGCTTTGATGCGCTACTCGCCTGCATTTTGCTGGCGCCGATGGGTTGCTTCCTGGCTTCGTTGCTGAACCACGGTCCAGGTAATCGTTCGCGCGCTCTTCATCCAGCCATCGGCACAGCGGCCCATGGTCTCGGTCCTGTCAATCACGCGGGGTGGGAGGGGATGCAGCGGAGGGCGCGTGGGCGGTACGGAGAGTGTTCGTCGACGCCTAACAACCATTTAATGCCATGCGGCGTGATGGCGGTGTGTAGCGCAGCATGGCCGCCGCCATGCCCGGTTCGTCCGCTGATGGATTTTGTGCAGGCCAGGGTGCAGCGAGCGCGCGCGCGGCGCCCGCGCGCAGGCGGACATCCAGGGCGTCGGATAAATCCATCACGCGATGCTTGCGGAAGACAAACTTGCCGCGACCTGGTGATTCAACGAGCACGACCGGCGGGCGAGCGTTCTTGACGGGGGATTACCGGGGAATTTGAGAGATTCTGCCAAGGGCGGGCAAAAAAATGGCCCGATCGTCGCCGATCGGGCCATTCCATTTCGCGGTTGCCTGGAGCCGGCAGGGAGTCGTTCAGAGAGGAGTTACACGAACCCCTTCGACTGCACCGGCTTCAGGCCACGGGTACCGCGCCGGGTGACGGCAGCGTCACCCTTACAGCACAATCGGGTGTGCGATGTCACACCGGTTGGTGTCGTTCGACCATGTGCTCTGCATGGCATAGGCGCCGTTGCCCATGACCACGTTCGCCGAAGCGCCCTGACCCGAGCTGAGCCACGCGCACTCGTCGCCATTTTCCTGGCCCTTGCTGCGGGAGCCTTTGACATGGTTGGTCCAGCCGCCGGCCGGGTTCTGGTCGGTCACGGTCTCGGCATATTCGTGGCCTTCGACGATGGAAAAGCCATCCAGGGTACCGGCGGCACCGCTGTTGACGTAGTTCTGACCGCAGCTGGTGCCCATGTCGGCGACATACGGCATGTTGGTGAAGGCCACATCACCGACCGTCGAGGTGACGGCGTAGCCGTCGCCCTGCCAGTCATGCCAGGCGCAGAACTGGCCACTGGTCGTGTTGAATCCGTCCGGGTGTGTGCCGGTCGGCGACAGGATCACATACTGCACATAGCGATTGGCTGCCGCGGTGGTATTGCCAAAGTGGGCGGCCGCGTTGAGGGCCTCCTGCGCCAGCTGGGTACCCGTGGCATTCGACGGCGAGGCGACCGAGTTGTCGTACCAGATACCGGCGAGATTGCCGCCGCTGGGGTAACCGATATGCGCGGCGCTCGACGCGCAGGACGTCGCGCCGGTAGCCACGCCGGCGCCGTCGCAATACTGCGTCATCACGCCCGACCACAGCTCGCTGCCGGTACCCAGACCCTTGAACAGGTTCTGCAGGTAAGGTGCGGCGCCGTCCGGGTCGCCACTGAACGTCATGTTGCCGTTGGCATCGGTGCCGGCGGTGCCCCACTGGCTGCCGTAGACCACGATGTAGACCTT
>JAPHUU010000438.1 GCA_026193555.1 Rhodanobacter sp. | reverse complement strand
CTCCGCCGCGGGCGGCGTTTCCGCGGCCTTCGCCGGGGGACTACTGCCTGCGGGCATTTCGGCAGGCGCGTGGCGATCGGCATTGTCCGTGCCGGGCGAATCGATCGGCAGACGCAGCTTCTCGCCCAGGCGCAATACGGACGGGTCACTCGCGTGGTTGTATCGGGCCAGCACCACGAACAGGCCGGGGTCACCCAGGTAGTGGGCGGCCAGACTGCTGTAGGAGTCGCCTGCCTCGACCACGTGGCTGCGCGACTCCTGGCCGAGCATCCGTTCGGGGTCGACCGTCAGCTGGCGCAGCATGGCCTGCGCCGCGTGGTCGCCCGGGTGCTGCGCGAGATAACGCCGCAGGGCTTGTTCACCTTCCGCGTAGTGGCCGTGCTCAAGCTGATCGTTGACGATTGTCGAGAGCGACACGTTCCCCGCGCTGGCCACTGGTGCGGTGAGTTGCGCAGCGGGCGTGAAGACCACCGACGTGTGTGCATTGGCGTGTCCACCGAAACGCTGCTTGAGCTTGCTCATTTCCGCACAGCCGGATACTTCCAGCAGCGCCAGCAGCACGGCGATCCACATCGCCCGCTGGTGCAGCCGGTATTTCGTGTTTCGCGCTTGTCTCGATGTCATGGGTTTCGATGTGCTCAACTGAATTTGACCCTCAGGCTGCTGTCTTGCTTCGGCGGTTGGGAAACCATCGGGCGGCCGACCACCGGCCGCTGCCACGCTGCCACAACCAGTCCATCCAGCCCAGCCGGAAGAAGATCAGCGCGACATTGTCACCATCCTGCCCGCCGCGTTCCAGCGCCAGGGTCAGTGCCTCATGCAACCCGGTGCGTTGATCGCGGCGTTGCGCCAGTTGCCCCAGCTCGAGTGTCGACAGCTGTTCCCACACGCCATCGCTGCACAGGGCGAACGCCTGCCCTGGACGCAACATGGCGCAGCCGTGGTCGACCTGCGGCGGTTGCGGGCCACCGAGTCCCCGCAGCAGCTTGTGCTGCTCGGGATCGCTGGCCATCTGTTCGGCGGTCAGTTCGCCGCGGCGAACCTTGAGCTGGGCCAGGCTGTGATCCTCGGTCTGGTCCAGACAGCGCCGCCCCTGAAAACGATAGAGACGGCTGTCACCGACGTGTGCCCAAGAGCAGCGATCGCCCTTGATCAGCAAGGCCACCACCGTCGAATGGGGCTGGCTGCCGTTGGTCAGTGCCGCGCCCCTGCGACGCAGTTCGAGGTGTGCTTCCTGACACAGTGTTTCGAGAAAGAGCGGGCCGGGCTGCTCGCGCCATGCGCCCCTTTCCCACAGCCGACGGGCAACATGGATAACGCCCTCGGCTGCCAGTTCGCCGGCGCCATCGCCCCCCATGCCATCGGCCAGCACCAGCAGCCGCGCGTCCTCGGTCAGGTCGTGCAGACAGACCAGCTCATCCTGCTGCGTCGCCCGTCCGCCGCGCGCACGTCCGGCAGCCATCAACGGCAACGTACGGGTCTCGATCAGCTCGTCCATCGTGGGGCAACCCCTGTCGGCCGGCCGAGGGCAGGCCTGCATCAATGATCCGGCAGTATAGCCGTCACCATCGCGATGGCTGCGCCGGTTCCCCGCTTGCACAGGCGCCCTGCCCGGGGCGGCGGCTCGGGAGCGCACACGGTGAAGCGAAGAGCGTCGCGGGAACCCGTGCATCGGAGTGCGCGGAGCGCGGCCCTAGCGGCGACGTGATCCCCGCAGGCTGTCGATCGGGAAACTGGCGATGGCGCCACCGTCGGCGTCGTGGCGTGGCTGGCCGGCGGGCGGGCCCCAGGCGTGTGCGCTGACGACTTCCCAGGTGGCGGGGATGCGGCCGTCCACGCGCATCGTCTCGTATGCGGCCAGCATGCGGCGATAGTGATGCTTGCCGGTGAGGCCGCGTTCGCGGCTGCGGTCGGCATTGGTGGCGCCCAGGCCCTGCAGCTCCTCCAGCAGCTTGCGCGGCTCGCTGTAGGTGAGCGTGTAGCGGAACACGTCCAGCACCGGGTCGCGCAGGCCGGCGGCGAGCATCGCATCGCCGACGTCGTGCATGTCGAGGAAGCGGCTCACGTGCGGCTGCTGGTCGGCTTCGGCCCAGGCGGCGCGCAACTCCTTCAGCGTGTCCGGGCCGAAGCTGGAGAACACCAGCAGGCCGCCGGGCTTGAGCACGCGCATGCATTCGCCGAACAGCGCGGGCAGGTCGTCGATCCACTGGAAGCACAGGTTGGAATGCAGCACGTCGACACTGTGGTCGGCCAGCGGCAGCGCGCTGGCTTCGGCGCAGACCCGGGCGAAGGGCCGCCGCCAGCTGTTGTGCGATTTGGCTGCGCGCAGCATCGGCAGCGCCAGGTCCACCGCGATCACCTGTGCCTTGGCGTAGCGCCTGGCCAGCAACGCGCTGCCGCGACCGGTGCCGGCGCCGATATCGACCACCCGCAAGGGCTGTGGCTGATAGAAGTCCAGTCGCTCCAGCAGCTGCGTCTGCACCTCGCGCTGCAGCACGTCGTGCTGCTCGTAGGTGGTGGCGGCGCGACCGAAGTTGCGGCGCACCTGGCGGCGGTCGAGGTGGAATTCATTCATCGGCAAGATTCGGCGCGGCTGGGCGAAGGGTGGGTTCATCGAGCAGTGGCAGCAGCGCCTGCACCACCGCATCGACGTGGCCGAAGAACGGCGCATGGCCGGCCTGCGGAATCTCGCGGTAGTGTCCACCGCACTGGCGGGCGGACCATGCCATCGCCTGGGATGGCACCAGTCGGTCGCGGCGGCCGGCGATCCATGCGCTGGGCACGGCCAGATCGGGCAGGGCGGCGCGGCGGTCGCTGGTTTCCAGCAGCTGGATACCCTCCTGCAGGATGCGCAAGTCGGGTTCGCCGCGGGCAAATGCCAGCGTGCGCAGATGGCGCAGTTCGGCGCGAGGATCGGCGCTGCCCATCGCCTCCAGCGCCAGGAAGCGCTCCAGCGTGTCGCGGTAGTCGGTTTCCAGATCGGTGGCCAGGCGGTGCACCAGGGTGGCGTCGCTGCCATGCGGCCAGTCGGCGCCGCGCACGAAACGCGGCGTGGCACACAGCATCGCCAGGCCACGTACGTGACGAGGGTTTTCCAGTGCGGCGGTGAGCGCGACCAGCCCGCCCAGCGACCAGCCCAGCCAGATCGCCGGCGGCGTGGCGGCGGCGATCGCGGCGACGCAGGCGCGGGGTTCCAGCGGCAGACCGCAGTCGCGCGAATGGCCATGGCCGGGCAGGTCGACCACATGCATCGTGCAGCGATCGGCCAATGCATCGACCAGCGGCTGCAGCACGCCGCCATGCATCGCCCAGCCGTGGATCAGCACCAGTTGCACGGGGCCGCGGCCACGTCGTTCGATATGCAGGCTCATGCCGTGACTCCCTTCTCCCCGTCGGGGAGAAGGGGCCCCGAAGGGGCGGATGAGGGGCGGGTGCTTGCGGGGAACTCTCTCGAAGCACGCTCCGATTCAGACTCATCGCCAGCCTGTCCCCTCACCCCAGCCCTCTCCCGCCCAGGAAGTGGGGGCAGAGCGTG
>JAPHUU010000212.1 GCA_026193555.1 Rhodanobacter sp. | reverse complement strand
CGGTTGCACTTGATGCGCGAGGTCCTGCCCACGCGCCAGCCGACATGATGGATGACCTGATCGGCGCCTTGCGGCCACTGTCGGCGCCGCCCTCGGCGCCGGGCTGGAACCACGCGCACATGACCGCTTTTCTGGGCCACACCGAGCGTCGACCGGCAGCCGTGCTGCTTGGCTTGCGCGAGGGCTTGCAGCCACGACTGGTGCTGACGGTGCGCACCGGCGAGCTGACCACGCACGCGGGACAGGTGGCATTTCCCGGCGGGCGCAGTGACCCCTCCGATGCCGATGCGCTGACCACCGCGTTGCGCGAGAGCGAGGAGGAAATCGGCCTTGATCGCACGCTGGTGACGCCGCTGGGTTACCTCGACTGCTTCGAGACGATCAGCAGCTACTGTGTTACGCCGGTGGTGGCGCGCTTCGCGGCCGACGCCGTGCTCCAACCATCGCCGGGAGAGGTGGCCGAGGTATTCGAAGTGCCGCTGAGCTTTTTCCTGGAACCGGCGAACCTGCGCCGTTACACGATGGAGTTTCGCGGCCAGCGCCGGTCGATGGTGGAGTTTGTCCATGGCGGGCATCGCATCTGGGGTGCCACCGCCGCGATGCTCTTGAACCTGCTGCAGAGAATGGGACGCGCATGACCCTTTGCACCACCGTGATCGATGCCGCGACACTTGCGGCGCTGCCGCCGCAGGACGTGCTGATCGTCGACTGCCGTTTCGATCTGGCCGATCCCGGGCAGGCGGCGCGCGAGTATCGGGATGGCCATATTCCCGGCGCCGTGTACGCCAGTCTCGATCGCGATCTGTCGGACCTGTCACGTCAGGCCGAGGGCCTCGGTCGGCATCCGTTGCCGCTGGAATCCGCGTTGAATGCGCTGTTGTCGCGCTGGGGTTGGCGGGCGGGCATGCAGGTGGTCGGCTATGACGCGGCCGGCGGCGCGCTGGCGGCGGCGCGACTGTGGTGGCTGCTGCGACTGGTCGGCGTGCAGCAGGCCGCCGTGCTCGATGGCGGCTATGCGGCGTGGCTGGCGGCAGGCCTGCCGGTCGAGGTCGGAGCGCCGGCCGATCGTGCGCCCACCGCGGTGAATCTGCACTACGACGCGGGCCAGATGCTGCTCGACCATGCGGCATTGCCCGCTGCCATCGAGCGTGGCCTGTTGCTGGATGCCCGCGCCGCGCCGCGATACCGCGGCGAGGTCGAGCCGCTGGACCGCGTCGGTGGCCATGTTCCCGGCGCGGCGAACCGACCGTTCGCGGACAATCTCGGCAGCGATGGTCGCTTCAAGCCGGCCGGGCAGCTGCGTGACGAGTTCGAGGCGATCCTGGCCGGTGCCGAACCGGCGCGCGTGGTGCACATGTGCGGCTCCGGTGTCACCGCCTGCCACAATCTGCTGGCGATGGAGCATGCCGGGCTGTGCGGTTCGCGACTGTATGCGCCCTCGTGGAGTGGCTGGGTCAGCGACCCGGCGCGGCCGATCGCCAAGGGTTGAAACACCTCGGACGGCGCGCACCCGGTGCGCGCCGTCCGAGGGAAAAGAGTTCAACCCTTGTTCTTGAGCCTGGCCACCAGCTGCTGCAGCACGGCCTGTGTCTGCGGGTGGAAAAAGGCGTCGACAAACTCGTCCAGCGGCAGCGTGGCGGGGTCGGCGTAGGCTGCGGCGAGGTCGGCCCGGGCCAACTCCCGCGTGACCAGCATCGCGTGCGACGGCAACGCCAGCAGCTCGCGCAGCCAGTGCAGGGCGCGGGTGTCGACCTGGTCGACACCGGTGAGCTCGTCCACAAAACCGCAGGCCAGCGCTTGGGCCGAGTCGAGCATGGCACCGGAGACCAGCAATCGCTCGGCGCGATAGGTGCCGACCACCCGGCGCAAGGCAAGCTGGATCGCATCGGGCACGATCAACCCCACCTGCACCTCGTTCAAGCCGATCCGGAACGGGCCCTCGGCCATCACCCGATAATCGCAGAACAGTGCCAGCACGGCACCGCCGGCCGGGCTGTGGCCGGTGATCGCGGCGACCAGCGGCACCGGTGCGCGCGCCAGCGTGGCGCACAGCGCGAAAAACTCGCGCCAGAATTCGTGCACGCCGGTGCGGTCCTGCGCGAGCAGCGCAGGCACGTCGACGCCAGCGGAGAACAGGCCCGGCGCGCCGGACAGCACGATGCCGTGCGTGCCGGCGCCGATGCTGTCCTCGATCGCTGAACGCAAGGCGCACACCATATCCAGGTCCAACGCATTGACCGGCGGCCGGGCCATTTTGATTTCGGTGATGTTGTCGTGTGTGGTCAGGTCAAGCATGTGGCGCTCCGGATCAAGTCGTTCAGGGCTGAGGGGTTTGCTCGGCGGTCCAGCGATATCGCAGGGCATAGTTCAGCACGGCCTTGCCATGGGCGGGTACCTCGATGCGAAATTCCAGCGTGTCCGGCGTCTGCCGGCGTGGCTTGCTGCTGGAGGAGAGCAATGACCACTGGCGCCAGCGGCTGGGGTGCTCGCGCACGGTGACTGTGCGTTTGGTGTCGCTGGTGTTGCCGAGGTCGATGCGAAATGCCTCGTCGAGCGTGCGGGCAGCCTGATCGACGCTGAAAGCGGTGCGTGTGCGCACTGCGCGCAGGTCGAATGCCGTGCCCAGCGTGATGGACGCGTCGCTGCCTTTGGGCGTGTCGTCGATCCGGCCTTCGCCGATGAATTGCGGTATGCCGTGGCGGTCGGCCGTCTGCACGCGCAGATAACCGGCGGGCAGGCTGTCGAACGCGGTCAGCTTCAGGGTGCTGACAATGGCGCCGCCGCCATGCTGGTCGAAGTTTCGATTCAGCATGGGCTGCGGCGGCAGCCAGCGGTTGCCGGTTTCAAACAGTGCAGTGCGCTCGCAAGCCACGCTGCGGGTGGCATACAACGGCAACTGGCTCACGCTGCCATCGGGCAGATCGACAGCCGCGGGCAGGGCATAGCTGCGGTAGTCGGCAAGGGTGGACTGTTGCGGCAAGGCCTCGGCGCTTGCACCGAGCCGGCCCGCCTGCATCATCATCGGCCGCGGCGCCGAGGCCTTGGCGAAGTTCGGTGCGCCAGCGATCAGGGAGAGCCGGATGTCATGCCAGTCGCGGCCGCTGCGGTTGGCGATGCTGGCGCGCGATTCGAACTGCATGCGGCAGGTCGGCCCCCGCTGCAGGGTGGCCGCGTAGGCGGCGCGCCAGCCGAGGCCGGAGGTTGGATAGCTGAGCACGACGGCTGTCTGCCCGCTGCGCTGCGCATCGATCCTCAGCATCAGCCGGGTGCCGGTCGGAAAGTCGGTGCCGGCCGTGCGCACGGCGGCGTAGCTGCGTACCAGCGTGGTGTTGCCGATGGGGTCGCGCACCAGCAGGCCATCGCCGGTCCGCAGCAGGATGCCGCTGGCCAGCACCTCGCCGCCGCTGCCGAGTACGTCCACCGTGTGGCCCAGCAGTCCGGCCAGGGCGGCATTCGACCCCTGCGCCAGCAGCAGGCGTTGCGAAATCAGCTGGGCACCACCCTCGGGGAAGCTCAGGTCCAGCGCTTCGGCATCGAGATGAAGGGGCAGGTCACCCACCACCACATCGTGAACACCGGCGGCCAGAGCCAGCGAGCGCCGCTCCCGTACCACCGCGTAGCCGGCGTCGACCGCGCCGTCGCCCTGGCTGGCGTACAACGCGGCACTGTCGCTGCGGTACACGGTGAGTGCGGCGTCGTTGTCGGCGCGGACGGGCGAGCTGGCGGCCAGGGTGGCAAGCCCGGCGCAGGCCAAGGCAAGGACATGGCGATATGGCGTCGTCATCGGGCGAACTCCATCGAAGGGCCGACCCGCATCATAACGAGGCGCTGTGCATGTGGTCCGTCGATGGCGGCATGAGATCCGTATGGCGCCGTCAGCCCGGCGCACCGACTTCCACGGCCGCGCGAATCGTCGTCGGCAACGGCACCGATTTGCCGGTAGCCGGATTGGTCCAGACCAGCACGCTGCGACCATCGCAGTACAGGCGGTCGGTATCGCCGGCATCGACCATGCAGTGGGCAAGCGTCAACGAGCTGTTGCCCAGCCGTTCGCAGCGCAGTTCCACCTGCACCTGCGCCGGCCAGACCAGCGGCTTCCGGTAGTGCAGTTCGCTGGCGGCCAGCACGGGTACCGATGCCGCGCTGAACCAGTCGGGCACCTGCTGCAGCCACTGCAGGCGCGCCTCCTCCAGATAGGTCAGGTAGGTGGAGTTGTTGACGTGATTGAACGCATCCAGATCCCGCCAGCGCACGGGCAGACTGGCGACAAACAGCGGTGCAGCGTCCGCCGCTGGCGTGATGCCATCGGGGCCGGCATGCGACGCGGAGGCATGACGGGATTCGGGTCGACTCATGAGCGTTTCTTCCGTGGCAGAGGTCGGTGCTTGTCGGCCGAGGCGATGTGCTTGGTGGCCGCCTTGACCCGCTTCTCGCCACTCTTCGCCCGGGCTGTCTTGCCTGCCTTGGTCGATTTCAGGTGCGGCGCGAGGAAGTGGCCCGTATGCGATCCGGCGGTGGCGGCCACGGTTTCCGGGGTGCCGGCGATGAGGATCCGGCCGCCGCCCGCCCCCCCCTCGGGGCCGAGATCGACGATCCAGTCGGCGGTCTTGATCACGTCGAGGTTGTGCTCGATCACCACCACCGTGTTGCCCTGGTCGACCAGTTGGTGCAGCACGTCGAGCAACTGCTCGATATCGTGGAAGTGCAGGCCGGTGGTCGGCTCGTCGAGGATGTACAGGGTGCGGCCGGTATCGCGCTTGGACAGTTCCTTGGACAGCTTCACCCGCTGCGCCTCGCCGCCGGACAGCGTGGTCGCGCTCTGGCCCAGCTTGATGTAGTCCAGCCCGACCGCGCGCAGGGTGTCGAGCTTGCGGGCGATGGTAGGCACGTTCTCGAACAGCTTCAGCGCGTCCTCCACCGTCATGTCGAGCACGTCGGCGATGGTGTGGCCCTTGTAGTGAATCTCCAGCGTTTCGCGGTTGTAGCGCTTGCCGTGGCAGACGTCGCAGGGTACGTAGACGTCGGGCAGAAAGTGCATCTCCACCTTGATCAGGCCATCGCCCTGGCATGCCTCGCAGCGCCCACCGCGCACGTTGAAGCTGAAGCGCCCTGGCGTGTAGCCGCGGGCGCGCGCCTCCGGCACCTGCGCATACATTTCGCGCAGCGGCGTGAACAGGCCGGTGTAGGTGGCCGGATTCGAACGCGGTGTGCG
>JAPHUU010000254.1 GCA_026193555.1 Rhodanobacter sp. | reverse complement strand
GGGTAGCCATCCGGTGCCGCCAACGCCATCGGACGCCATGCGATAATTGCGGCCTTTCCCCCCGACCCCAACACTCGCATGACTGTCCCCAAAGACGCCTTCCGCCGCTTCCAGGAGGAACTCGCCGCGATCGACCGCAAGGAACACCTGCCCACTGCAACACCGCAAGGCGACACCCGGCTAGCCCACGCCAAGGCCGACTTTCTCTCGCTCAGGAAGCGCTATGGCCTGACGGTCGCCGACGTGGTGGCGTTCTTTCCGGAGGAGGAAGGCATCGCCTACCTGCAACAGCTGATCGCCGCCAGCGAGGCCAAGCCGGTGCGCAAGAGAAAGCCCAAGGCGCCCTGACCGGGCGTCGGGCGGGGCCGCTCCGCGCACCCGGTGTCACCGCCCGCCGTGCTCTGCTAAGTTGCCCTGCGTGCCGTCCGTCACCACCAGGGGAACTCCATGATTCACCGCCACGCCATTGCACTGGCCGCCTTGCTGTCCCTTCCCGTGCTCGCTGCCGCGGATCAGGCCGCGCCGACGCCGACGGCCCAACAGTTGCTGGCCAGGTCAGCCGCGGCCGAGTGGCGCACGCCCGACCCGGACAATCTGCTGGTGATGCAATTGAGCACCGGTCGCGTGCTGATCGAACTGGCGCCTGACTTCACCCCGCTGCACGCGGCGAACATCCGCACCATGGCGCGTGCGCATTACTTCGACGGTCTGGCGATCGTGCGGGTGCAGGACAATTTCGTCACCCAGTGGGATGATCCCGAGAGCGACGATGGCGGCGACCCCGGCAAGCAGCGATCGCTGGGCAAGGCCCGCCACACGCTGCCGCCCGAATACACCCGCCCGCTCGATCCGAAGTTGCCGTGGACGAAGTTGCCCGACGGCGATGTCTACGCGCCCGAGGTCGGTTTCTCCGAAGGGTTCCCGGTCGCGCGCAACCCCGCCAGCGGGCAGGAGTGGCTGGTTCACTGCTATGGCATGGTCGGCGCGGGCCGCGACATCGCGCCGGACAGCGGCAACGGCAGCGCGCTGTATGCGGTGATCGGCCAGGCGCCGCGCCGGCTCGATCGCAACCTGGCGGTGATCGGCCGGGTGATCGAAGGCATGCCGCTGTTGTCCAGCCTGCGTCGGGGCTCCGGCCCGATGGGCTTCTACGCCGACCCGTCAAAGCGCACCACCATCGAATCGGTGCGGCTGGCCGCCGACCTGCCCACCGCCCGGCGCCCGGCCGTCGAGGTGCTGCGCACCGACAGCCGCACGTTCGCCGCGTTGATCGAGGCGCAGCGCAATCGACGCGATGCGTTCTACACGGTGCCGGCCGGCAAGATCGATCTGTGCAGCATCGACATTCCGGTGCGCGAGGCCGCCACCCAGCCACGCCACCAGCCCTGATCCGCGCCGCAGGAAGGCGGCGACCGGCCCGTGGAAACATTCTGTTAATCCCGGTCGGTTAATTTAGCAGTCATGCGGAACTACCCGCCTGCCCGCCATCCGGATATCCCGATGCTGTTCAGCGATACCCTGAGCTTCATGCGCGCCTGGCTGCGCGCCCCGCGCAGCATCGGTGCGCTGACCCCGTCCGGCGCGTCGCTGGCGCGGCTGATGACTACCCACGTCAACCATCTGGACGGTCCGGTGATCGAGCTGGGACCGGGCACGGGCGTGTTCACCCGCGCGCTGCTGGCCCGTGGCGTACCGACCCATCGACTAGCGCTGATCGAAGCGGACCCGGAGTTTGCACGCGCCCTCGTTCGGCGCTACCCGGGCGCCAACGTGATCAGCATGGACGCCGCACAGCTGGGCCAGACCCAGCCGCTGTTCGGCGATGAGCGGGCCAGTGCAGTGATCAGCGGGCTGCCGTTGCTGTCGATGCCGGCGGCCCAGGTCGCGGCGATCATCCGCGGCGTGTTCGAGCAGCAGCTGCATGCGAACGGCGCGTTCTACCAGTTCACCTATGGCCCGCGCTGCCCGCTGCCGCGCCAGTTGCTGGAACAGCTCGATCTGGAAGCGGTGCACATCGGCCGGGTGCTGCTCAACCTGCCGCCGGCCTCGGTCTACCGGATCGGTCGACGGCAGCGCGAAAGCGTCGCGGCGTAGCCACACAGGCCGCAGCTCAGCCTGAGCGGACACGGCCGCATCGCACGGCCCGGGCGCTGACCATCGGGCGGGCGCTAGAATGCTCCGCCACCCCCTCAGCGAACGCCCATGCAACCCGTCAACCAGGCCCGTCTGCAGATTCACTTCTGCGTGTTGCTGTGGGGCTTCACCGCGATCCTCGGCAAGCTGATCACGCTACCGGCGCTGCCGCTGGTGTGGTGGCGCATGCTGCTGGTGGCGGTCGCGCTGCTGCTGGTGCCGAAGGTACGGCGTGGCCTGCGCGCAATGCCGGCGCGGCTGATCTGGGCCTATGCCGGCATCGGCGTGCTGGTGGCGCTGCACTGGCTGACCTTCTATGCCGCGATCAAGCTGTCCAATGCCTCGGTGGGGGCGACCTGCATCGCGCTGGGGCCGGTGTTCCTGGCCTTCATCGAACCATGGCTGACGCGACGCAAGTTCGACCCGCGCGAACTGCTGATCG
Organism: Rhodanobacter sp.; assembly: GCA_026193555.1. Taxonomy (GTDB): domain Bacteria; phylum Pseudomonadota; class Gammaproteobacteria; order Xanthomonadales; family Rhodanobacteraceae; genus Rhodanobacter. The sequence continues at coordinate 2,225 of JAPHUU010000254.1, read as the reverse complement.
GTGCCGCGGTGGTGCCGGGCGTGGTGATGGTGGTTGGCGGCGTGCCCGGTGGCATGCGCATCGGGATTGCCGTGGGCGTGCTGTCGGCACTGTTCGTGGCGCTGTTCGGCTCGCTCAACAAGCGCATGGTCGAGCATGGCGATCCGCTGACGGTGACCTTCATCGAGCTGGGCACCGGGACTCTCTTCCTCACCGCGCTGGCGCCGCTGCTGCCACACCACGGCCCAATGTTCGTGTTGCCGGACATGCATGACACGCTGCTGCTGCTGGTGCTGTCGTTCGGCTGCACCCTGCTGCCGTTCTCGCTGGCGCTGGTGGCGCTGCGGCACATCAGCGCGTTCGGCACCCAGATGGTGACCAACCTGGAACCGGTCTACTCGATCGTGCTGGCGATCCTGCTGCTGGGTGAACAACGCGAGCTGGATCACTGGTTTTATATCGGCGTGGCGGTGATCCTGTCGGCGGTGTTCGTCCACCCGCTGCTGAACCGCAAGCGCCGCATCACGGCGCAGCCCGAGCTGATGGGCACGGCCGAAAGCCACAGCATGGTCGATTGATCAAGGCAGCCACATGCCAATGACCGAAGCGCGCCCGGGCCGGGCGCCTTTTCTAGCGGAGACGCAATGAAACAAGCTGCCAGCCATGACCATACCCGCGGCATCCTGCAAGCGCTGGCGGCGGCGTGCCTGTTCGGCCTGAGCACGCCACTGGCGAAAATCCTGACCGGCGCCATGGCACCGGTGATGCTGGCCGGGCTGCTGTATGCCGGTTCGGGCATCGGCCTGTCGTTGTGGATACTGCTGCGGAAGATGCGCCGGCAGCCGATGACCGAAGCGCCGCTGATGAGGCGCGACGTGCCGTGGCTTGCCGGTGCAGTGCTGTTCGGCGGCGTGCTCGGCCCGGTGCTGCTGATGCTGGGGCTGGCGCAGACCCCAGCCTCGACCGCCTCGCTGCTGCTGAATCTGGAGGCGGTGCTGACGGCGGTGCTGGCCTGGGTGGTGTTCCGCGAGAACGTGGATCGCCGCGTGTTGCTCGGCATGCTGGCGATCGTCGCCGGCACGCTGCTGCTGTCCTGGCAGCACCCTGCGAGTGTGGTGTTTCCGTGGGGCGCACTGGCGATCGCCGGCGCCTGCCTGTGCTGGGCAATCGACAACAACCTGACGCGCGCCGTCGCCGGCGGTGATCCGCTGCAGACCGCCGCCATCAAGGGTGGCGTCGCCGGCGCCATCAACATCGGCCTCGCCCTGTTCATGGGCTACCGTTTCCCGGCCGCATTGCCGTTGCTGGCCACCGGACTGATCGGCTTCGTCGGCTACGGCGTGAGTCTGGTGCTGTTCGTGCTGGCCCTGCGCGGCCTGGGCACGGCACGCACCGGCGCGTATTTCTCCACCGCCCCGTTTGTCGGCGCGGCCTTGTCGTTGCTGCTGTTTGCCGAGCATCCCGGCCTCACGTTCTGGCTGGCCGGTGCCCTGATGGCGCTGGGTGTGTGGCTGCATGTCAGCGAGCGTCACGTGCACGAGCACACGCATGATGCGCTCGCGCACAACCACCGTCATCGCCACGACGACCATCACCAGCACCCGCATGATTTTCCGTGGAACGGCGAGGAACCGCACACGCATCCGCATGTGCATGAGCCGCTCATCCACAGCCACCGGCATTACCCGGACAGCCACCACCGCCACCGGCATTCGTGAAGAGGACCCTGCCATGACCAGCAAGCAACACTGGGAAACGGTCTACCAGACCAAGGCACCTGACGCGGTCAGCTGGTATCGACCGCACCTGGACACCTCGCTGGCCCTTATCGAGCGGGCCGTGCCGGATCGCGATGCATGCATCATCGACATCGGCGCCGGCGAGGCGACACTGGTCGACGATCTGCTTGAGCGCGGCTACCGGCAACTCACGGTGCTCGACATCTCGCCGGCGGCCATCGATGTGGCGAAGCATCGTCTTGGTGCTGCGGCCGCACCCGTGACATGGCTGGCCGACGACATCATGCAGGTGGCGTTGCCCGCGCGGCACTTCGACCTCTGGCATGATCGCGCGCTGTTCCATTTCCTGACCGGCGCCGAGCAGCGGGCGAACTACATTGAACGCCTCTGCCAGGCGCTGAAACCGGGCGGTCACGCCATCATCGCCACGTTCGGCCCGCAGGGACCCGTCAAATGCAGCGGACTGGATACGGTGCGCTATGACGCCGAGTCGCTGCAGCGCGAACT
>JAPHUU010000410.1 GCA_026193555.1 Rhodanobacter sp. | reverse complement strand
GCGCATCGCGACGTCGATCGTGACATGCGATTCGGCGCAGGTGACCACGTTCACCGGCGGCGCACCGCACAGCCCATCCAGCTCGACATCCCAGCCGACACGGCGCAGCACCCCATGCCGGGCAGCGGCCAGACAGGTGAAATTCGCCATCTGGCATCCGGTGACGAAACCGACTTGCGAATGCCGTGGCAGGTCAAACAGATCGAGCAGCCAGCCGGCAGCCACCTCCTCCAGCACCGATGTCAGCGGCGAAGTGGCGTAGATGCCCGCGTTCTGGTCCCAACTGGCGGCCAGCCAGTCGGCGGCCAGTGCGACCGGGTAGGTGCCGCCAATCACGAAGCCGAAATAGCGCGGCGAACCACTGGCGATTGCGCCGCGCTCGCCCTGCGCCGCAAGCAGATCGATCACCGCAGCACCTTCCTCGCCGCGCAGCGTCAGTGGCGCCTGCAGCGCGGCAAGCAACTCCTCGCGGCTGGCGCGAGCGCCCACGAACCGATCGGGCTGCTGCCGCAGATAGGCAATGGCATGGGCGCGCGCCCGGTCGAGCAGGGGCTCGAATTTGTCGATGGCCATGAAGGTTGGTCTCCGGGAAAAATGGACATGCGATCCAGGCCAAAGCGGCGTCGGCATCGACATCCCACATGTGGAATACGCGGCGGCGGCTGGCGAGCGCATAGTTTGCTCCCGCTGGCTTCGTCACGGCATGACCTGGCGGCTCCGGCCCTGCGCCATGCCAACCGGCAGGCCGGCCCAATTACTGCCCCCTTGCCCGGATTCGGCGCCCCTTCCAGGCATAGCCGATGGCCAGCAGCACGAACCAGGCCGGACTGGCGATCAGTGCCTCGCGGGTATCGGGCTGCAATGTCAGCAGCACCAGCACGAAGGCGAAGAACGTCAGGCAGACGTAGCACATCACCACGCCACCCGGCATCTTGTAAGTCGAGGCCAGATGCAGCTCCGGGCGCTTGCGCCGATAGGCGATGTAGGCGCACAGGATCAGCGACCACACGAACATGAAGAGCACCGCCGCCAGCGTGGTGACCAGGGTGAATACCGTAACCAGGTTGGGAATCACGTAGACCAGCATCGCGCCCAGCAGCAGGCAGAAACAGGAGAACAGCAGCCCGCGTGACGGCACCGCCGCGTCGGACAACCGGGCGAACGCCTTCGGCGCATGGTTTTCCTCGGCCAGGCCGAACAGCATGCGGCTGGTGGAAAAGATGCCGCTGTTGGCCGAGGACGTGGCCGAGGTCAGCACCACGAAATTGATCAGGCTGGCGGCAGCCGGAATGCCGGCCAGCACGAACAGCTCCACGAACGGGCTCTTGCCCGGCTCCACCATCCGCCACGGCGTCACCACCATGATCGCGAGCAGGGCCAGCACATAGAAGATCATGATGCGCACCGGGATCGAGTTGATCGCCTTGGGCAGGTTGCGCATCGGGTCGGCCGTCTCCGCCGCGGTGGTGCCGACCAGCTCGATGCCGACGAAGGCGAACACCGCGATCTGGAACCCGGCAAAGAAACCACCCAGCCCCTTCGGGAATACGCCGCCGTCATTCCACAGATTGGCCAGCGAGGCCTGATGCCCCGACGGCGACCGGAAGCCCCAGGCGACCAGCGCAAACCCGGTCACGATCAGCAGGCAGATGGCGATGATCTTGATCAGCGCGAACCAGAATTCCATCTCGCCGAACATCCGCACCGAGGCCAGGTTCAGGCTCAGCAGCAGCAGCACGCACAGCACCGCCGGAATCCACGGCGCCAGCCCCGGAAACCAGTACTGCGCGTAGGACGCGATCGCGATCACGTCGGCGATCGCGGTGATGATCCAGCAGAACCAGTAGGTCCAGCCGCAGAAGAAGCCGGCCCATGGACCGAGCAGGTCGGTGGAGAAGTCGATGAACGACTTGTACTCGAGATTGGACAGCAGCAGCTCGCCCATCGCCCGCATCACGAAGAACAGCATCACGCCGATGATCAGGTAGACCAGCACGATCGACGGCCCGGCCAGACTGATCGTCTTGCCCGAGCCCATGAACAGGCCGGTGCCGATCGCGCCACCGATGGCGATCAGCTGCAGGTGCCGGTTGGACAGGCTGCGCCTGAGATGATCGGGATGCTGCTCGGAAGCGGTCATGCGGCGCGCCTTGGGGTTTCGGAATGCGTCAACATACAGAGAACCGCGCTTCGCGTGCAGCCCCCGGCGCGCACCGGCGGAGCTTTCCGGCCAACGCTGACCCTTCGCGGCAGCACGCCCGCACGCCGCATCCGGCATCCGGACCGCCCTGCCACCGCGATCGGCCCGCGGTGCATCTGCCGGCGCAGGATGTG
>JAPHUU010000301.1 GCA_026193555.1 Rhodanobacter sp. | reverse complement strand
TGCGGACCGCATTCGATGCACCGACCGTCGCGCTGATGGCGACAGCGATTCGCGCGCTGGACCACGGCGCCGAGGGCGCGCGGCCCACTCAGCTGCAGCCGATTCCACGGCTCACCGAGCGTCAGCACGCGCCACTTTCGCTGATGCAGCAGCGCCTCTGGTATCTCGAACAGCTGAACCCGGGACAGGTCACCTACAACACTCCATCCGCGCACCGATTGCGCGGGGCCATCAACGAGGCCGCATTCGAGCGCGCGTTGCGCGAGATGGTGCAACACCAACCGGTGCTGCGTACGTCAATCGAGCAGAGTGCCGGCCGGTTGATTCAGAGAATCCACGAGGAGGTCGAGGTCAGCCTGCTGCCAGTGGAGGACCTTGGCGGATTGCCGGAGGCTGAGCGCGAAGCGGCGCTGGCTCGGAGGCTGGATGCGCTGATCGCCGAACCGTTCGATCTGGCCAGGCCGCCGCTGTTCCGCGCACGGCTGTTCCGGCTCGGCGCCGAGGACCATGTGTTCTTCTTCATGGTCCATCACATGGTCTGGGACGGTTGGTCGTTCGATCTGATGTATGAGGAGATGTCCAGCCTGTATGCCGCGTTTTGTGCTGGCCAACCGGCATCGCTGGAGCCGCTGGCGATCGAATATGGCGACTTCGCCGCCTGGCACGCGCAATGGCTGCACAGCGATGAGCTGGCGCGCCAACTCGGCCACTGGCGTCAGCGTCTGGCAGGCACACTCGAGCCGCTCGAACTGCCGACGGATCGTCCCCGGCCGCCTCGCATGTCCGGTGCCGGCGCTACCGAATGGATTCATCTGTCGGCTGAGCAGAAGGACGCCCTGCGGGAGCTTGGTCAACAGGAACAGTCCACCTTGTACATGGTGCTGCTGGCAGCCTATTACCTGTTGCTGCATCGCTTGAGCGGCCAGCGCGACCTGCTCGTCAGTACACCGGTGCGGGGTCGCAACATGCCCGAGTTTGAACCGATCATGGGGTTCTTCGTCAATGCATTGCCGCTGCGGCTGCAATTCGATCCGGAAGCATCATTCGTCGAGTTGCTGCGGGCCGTGCGGGGCATTGTGCTCGATGCATTTTCCTGTCCGGATGTGCCGTTCGAACACCTGGTGATCGATCTCGACCTGCCGCGTGACAAAAGCCGACCGTCCTTCAGCCAAGCGATGTTTTCCTTCCAGGATGCGCGTCAGCGTCCGCTCTGCTGGGGCGATCTCGAGCATGAAAGCATGCCGGTGTTCCAGCGTGGGGCGAGTGACGACCTCGGCTTGTGGATCGTCGACCGTGGGCAGGAGCTGACCGGCGGGATTACCTACAGCACCGATCTCTTCGACGCATCCACCGCCGCGCGCTGGGTCGGCTACCTGCAGGCGATACTGGGGCAGGCGCTGGCCTCGCCGGAAGCCCCGATCAGCGACTTCGAATTGATGGATGCCGCGGAGCGGCATCAGGTGCTCGAGGACTGGAATGCGACGGCCACTGACTATGATCGCGGTACGGGCTTGCCTGCGCTGATCGAGGCGCAGATGCGCAAGACGCCAAAGCGTATCGCCGCCGAATGTGGCGCCGAGCGGATCGACTACGCGGGCCTGGAACAGGCCACCCGTGGTCTGGCATTGGCGCTGGGCCGGCGCGGGATAGGACGCGGCGATTTCGTGGGGGTGTGTGTGCCGCGCAGCCTCTCCATGTTGGTCGCCGTTGTCGGCGTGCTGCGCAGCGGGGCTGCCTATGTGCCGCTGGATCCGACATTCCCGCCCGAACGCCTGCGGCACATGGCGGAGCAATCGCGCCTGCGCCATCTGCTGGTGACAGGGGCCGAGCTGCTGCCGCCGCTGGTCGCCGCCGGGCGTGAACTGCTCCGGGTGGATGAACTGGCAGGCGAATTCGGGGATGGGGCGGAACTTCCCGTGGTACGGGGTGAGGATGTGGCCTACGTCCTCTACACCTCCGGGTCCACCGGCAAGCCCAAGGGCGTAAGCATCCTGCACCGCAACCTGGTCAATTTCCTGCTCAGCGCGTCCCGCGAGCCTGGATTCAGCGAGGAAGACGCGGTGTGTGCGGCGACCACGCTGTCGTTCGACATCTCGGCACTGGAACTGTATTTGCCGTTGATCACGGGCGGACGCATGGTCATTGCTGACGACGAGCAATGTCACAATCCGAAGCGCTTGTGGGATCTCATCGACAGAACCGGTTGCAACCTGTTGCTGTCCACGCCCTCACTGGTCCGGCTTCTGCAAGACACGGGTCCGGATCGGGCAGCGCGTCGTTTGCGGCTGGTTGTCGGTGGCGAAGCACTCCCGTTGGCCCTGGCCAAAAGAATGGCCACGCGCTGTCGTGAGTTCTGGAACATGTATGGCCCCACCGAAACGACCATCTGGTCCTCGGTAGCGCGTATGCATCCCGACCTGGACGTCGTTTCGCTGGGCAAGCCGATCGACAACACGCGCATTTATGTACTGGACGAGCGCGGGCGAGCGGTCCCGCCCGGAGTGGTCGGGGAAATATGGATCGGCGGTGACGGAGTGGCGGACGGCTATCTGTTTCAGCCGGAGATGACGGCGGAACGCTTTGTCACCGACCCCTTCGTTGGCGGCACGGCGCGCATGTATCGTACCGGTGACCTCGGCGCCTGGCGGAAGGGCGAACTGCATTTCCAAGGTCGGGTCGATCAGCAGATCAAGGTCCGAGGATTTCGAGTCGAACCGGGAGAGATCGAGGCAGTGGCCGGCAGCCATCCGGCCGTCCGCGAATGCGTACTCGTGGCGCGCGAGTTTGGCGACAAGGATTTGCGCATGATCCTGTACGCGGCGGTAGATGACCCACAAGATGCGGTCGCACGACAGTTGCGCGAGTACCTGCGCGAGCGGCTGCCTGCCTACATGCTCCCGCAGCATATCGAGATGCTCGCTGCGCTGCCAAAGACGCCCACCAGGAAGATTGACCGCAACGCGCTGTCGCTCCCGGTGGCTGCCGCCACGGTAGCGCAGGTGCATCCGATCCAGGCGAAGATCGCCGCACCGACGCCTCCGACACAAGTCATGGCCGATCCGCGTGAGCTTTACATCGCGGCGATCTGGCGCGAGCTTATCGGTGTCCAAAATGTGCGAAGCAACGACAACTTTCTCGATCTTGGCGGGCACTCGATGCTTGCCGTCGAGTTTGTCACCCGAGTGCAAAGCGAAACTTCGGTGAGCTTGCGACTGTTGGACGTTGTTACCGGCACGCTGGCCTCGCTGGCTGCCGAATTGCCGGCAAGCCATGCGCCGCAAACACGACAAGGTTCGGTGCTGTCGCGTCTGCGGCAACGATTGGGGTTGAGTTGACATGTGCGGCGCACGGAACGGCGCTGAAGATGGCTGCGCCGGCACAACTCGCTGGCGCGAGCCTTGTATACGGGCTCGTCGACGTTGTTGCCGATCGATCGCCATGGCTGCCGTCGTGCCTGGTGCCGTTCGGGCATGGGTCGGGCGATCGCGGAAGTCGGGGGCATTTGCGCGCGACGAGGGTTGCAGCCGTGCTGACCGATGACGACAGCGATCAATCCGCGGGTCTGCGCGAACGTGTGGGTGAGCTGTGCCACCGAAGCGGCGTGCTGCGAGTGCTGCAGGGAGTACGCGCATGGGTGCGTCGGGACGTGCGGATCCTTGCCTATCATCGCGTGCTGACATTGGCCGATGGGCACGAGTTCGACTTCGACCTGGATCTGGTGAGTGCCTCCGCGGAAGATTTTCGCGCGCAGATGCGGTTGTTGAAACAACGATTCCGACCGATGCGGCTGGGGGATGTGGTGGCCGCCATGGCGGAAGGGAGGCCCCTGCCGGCTGATGCCGTCGTGGTGACTTTCGATGATGGCTACGACGACAACTACCGGGAGGCCTACCCGATTCTGTGCGAGTCGGGGGTGCCGGCCACATTCTTCGTCTCTACCGGGTACATCGACAGCGGCCGCCCGTATGACTATGACTGGGTGGTGCACATGATTCTTGGTGCGCAGCTGGAGCGTGTCGTGATGCCCGCATTGGGCCTGGACGTGCCCATGCCAGCCTCGCGCATCGCGCGGCGCCGGCTTGCCGGCAGAGTGCTCAGTGGGATCAAGGCACTTGACGGACCAGCCCAGACCTCGCTGATGACGGAGCTTGAGACTGACTGGGGGATGTCGCGTGGGGGCTTGCATCCGGATTGCCGCCCAATGAGTTGGGAGCAATTGCGGGAGATGCATGCGGCCGGCTTCGAGATCGGTTCGCACGGGGTTCATCACCGCATGCTGGCCAAGTTGTCACAGGCTGAGCTGGAGTTCGAACTGGGGGCATCCAAGGCGACCCTGGAACGGGAGTTGGGTGCGCCGGCGACGCTGATTTCCTATCCGGTCGGTGGTCGCACGGCGTTTGATGACCGCGTGATCAGGGCAGCCGGCGCGGCGGGCTACGATGCGGGCTGCAGCTACATTTGCGGCACCAATCCGGTGGCGACAGCGCGTCGTTATGGGCTGTACCGGTTGCCAGTCGAACGCACGATGGGGCTGGGCTGGTTTGCGGCTATGCTCACGTTGCCCGAATACATGAGCTATCCCACTTCGAATCACGTGACCGATTCCGTGCGAGACGCATGTTCACCTTAAGCCTTCTGTATCTCGCGCTCACCATCATTCGGCCGCAGGATTACATGCCCGCGCTGACGGGTGTTCCGTTGTTGCCGGTCGTGCTGGTTCTGGCCTTCCTGCTCTGGACTGTTTCCCGGACGCGGACCTTCGACGCGCCGCAGTTCAAGATCCTGCCGGTCTTTCTGATCGTCGGAATGCTCTCGCTGATTGCCAATGGTTGGACTGGCGGTGCGCTGGAGTTGTTGCAGAGTTTTGCGCCCACGGTCATTGCGTTCTTCGTGCTCGCCGCCGGCTGCAACAGCCAGCGGCGCGTCACGATCACCATGGCGGTGTTCGTGTTGTGTTCGATGGTGCTTGCGCTGCACAGCGTGGGGCA
>JAPHUU010000234.1 GCA_026193555.1 Rhodanobacter sp. | reverse complement strand
GGATGGCTGCGGCGGGATGGCGTCGCGGCATGTCGGAGGCGCGGCAGCTTCCGACAGATTCCTTGCCGGGGAGCTGACGATCACTCAACCGGCGCTGACTTCGCTCTTGTTCGCGAGCTTGGCCGCCGCATTGCCGTCAGGCAGCGCCACCGACAGCTCAAGTACCTCATGGCCGCTGTCGCGTTCGAGATTGATGCTGATCGCCTCAATGTCGACGTGCACGTATTTCTTGATCACTTCGAGCAGTTCGTTGCGCATCATCGGCAGGTAGTCGGGGGCGCCGCGGGTGGAGCGTTCCTGCGCCACGATGATGCGCAGGCGCTCCCTTGCCACGGTGGCGGTGGCTTCAGGTTTGCGCTTCAGGAAATCGAGAATGCCCATCGGGTTCAACCTCCGAACACGCGCTGGAGAAAGCCTTTCTTCGGCACATCGACGAAGCGCAGCGGGCGCTCTTCACCGAGGATGCGGGCTACCGTATCGCTGTAGGCCTGGCCGGCCAGCGAATTGACGTCCACGATCACCGGGATGCCGTTGTTCGAGGCGGTCAGCACGTTTTCCGATTCGGGGATCACGCCAACCACTTCGAGGCCGAGGATCTCCTCGACATCCTTCACGCTGAGCATTTCACCGATCGCGACGCGGGCGGGGTTGTAGCGGGTCAGCAGCAGGTGCTGGTTGACCGGGGTTTCACCGCGTTCCGCGCGCCGGGTCTTGCTGGCAAGCAGGCCAAGGATGCGGTCGGAATCGCGTACCGAGGAGACTTCCGGGTTGACCACGACCACCGCGTGGTCGGCGAAGTACATCGCCAGATGCGCGCCCTTCTCGATGCCGGCGGGCGAGTCGCACACCACATAGTCGAAGCCGTCCTCGGAGAGTCCTTCAAGCACTTTTTCGACACCTTCCTGGGTCAGTGCGTCCTTGTCGCGGGTCTGGCTGGCGGCGAGCACATACAGGTTGTCGTGGCGCTTGTCCTTGATCAGCGACTGCTTGAGGGTGGATTCGCCATGCACGACATTGATGAAGTCGTACACCACTCGCCGCTCGCAACCCATGATCAGGTCGAGGTTGCGCAGCCCGACGTCGAAGTCGATCACGGCGGTTTTCTTGCCGGCCATCGCCAGGCCGGTGGCGAGCGAGGCGCTGGTCGTCGTCTTGCCGACGCCGCCTTTGCCGGAGGTGACAACGATAATCTCAGCAGTCAAGGGCCCATCTCCGCATGTTTGTTTTTGTTGTAGGTGATCACAGCTTGGCAATCAACAGCTTTTCGCCTTCGAGCCAGCATTGCACGGACTGGCCCTCAAGGTCGTCGGGAATCTGTTCGAACACGCGGTAGTGGCCGGCGATGGCCACCAGTTCGGCGCGGAAATCGGAGACGAAGATGCGTGCCTTTTCGTCGCCCTGCGCGCCGGCCATGGCACGGCCGCGCAAGCCACCGTAGACGTGGATATTGCCGTCGGCGATCACTTCGGCGCCGTTGGCAATGGCACCGGTGACGATCAGGTCACGCTCGCGCGCATAGACCTGTTGTCCGGAGCGCACCGAGCCGGCATGAAGCTGGGCGCCCTGGGCGCGGCCTGCAGTGGGTGTGGAAAGGATGGGTTCGGGCGGAGCCGGTTGGTTGCGACGCGCTGGTTCCGCCGTCGGCGGCATCGCTGCACCGCCGCTGACGGGCTCGTAGGCAGCGCGGAACTTGGCGATCAACGGCAACCCCAGGCGCTTGGCCAGCGCCTCGGTCTCGCTGGTGCCATAGGCCAGTCCCACCGGCAGCATGCCGGCGCTGCGCACGGCTTCGAGCAACGCATCGACGCTGCCGTCATCGGGCAGATTGAGCAGGTGGCTCAGATCCAGCACCACGGCTGCACGGGCGAACATCTGAGGTGCCGCGTGCACGCGCCGCTCCAGTTCGTCGCGCAGCGCGGCAGCATCGACGCGGCGTACCCTTACGCAGGCAAGGCCGACCTGCCCAAAACGCAGGTCGCAGGCCTCGGAGGTCTCGGTTCTTGCCTTCATGGACTCCGTTCTCCGACGAGGCTGCGCTGGCCGGAGTCATCCGGAAAAGGGCGTTCGCGCTCGGCCAGCCACGGTACATCCGGCAGTCCGCCGTGATCGAGCCATTTGTCGCGCACAAAGGCGTAGCTGGGCAGATCCTTGGCCAGCAGGCTGACCTGCGGTCCACGCTTGCCCATCCGCTGCTGGTCGACTTCCTGGAAACCATAGGTGCCGTGGAACAGCACGACGACATCGTCGCGGGGCTCCAGGAAGACTTCGCAGGTGAGCAGCGGCACTCGTACTTCGGCGTAGCTGTGCACGTCGGAGTAGAAAACCCTGCCGAGACCGTGACGACGGTAGGCGTTGGCGATCACGATGCGGTCGATATAGACAAACTGGGGGTAGTGCTTGGCAAACCAGCTGTAGTTCGGGCTTTCGTAGTTGCCGCCTTCGCGCAGCGCAATCAGGAATCCGGCGAGGTGACCATCGATTTCGGCCACACGGAAATAATCGGCATGCTCGAAGAAATAGCGCAACCGGGCGGCATCGAGGGCGAGGATGGAGCGACCGGCGGCGTTGTTCAGCGCCAGCACGGCATCCAGGTCGTGCTCGCGCACGTCGCGGATGGCAAGGGCCATTCGTTGCTCCGCAAAGGTGAATTCGGGGACAGGGTCGACCAGTGGCCCTGCACAAGGACACATTATGCCATGCGGCCGGGGCAGTAACATCGGTGGATCGAATATGTAAAGGCTTTGTAAAGGCGGGTCCGCCCACCTCGTCGTGCACGAACCGTGACTTTTCGCGGATTGCGCGAAAGCCACCGAGGTTCAATGATGCAGTCCATGCGCTGGCCATTCTTCAATCACATCCGACTCCTTCGTTACGCGGGATTCTTCACCTATCTGTCTGCAGGCACCCCGCTGGTGACCAACTGGGCGGTAGAGCGACTGAATCAGCTGCAAAGGCCGAATTTTTCGCTGCTGCTGTGGACCCTGTGTTACCTGATTTTCGGACTGATGTACTGGTTGCTGACCAGCAACCTGGGGTCGCGGCGCTACCCGGGAATGAAATTGCTGGGTTTGACGTTGATGACCGCGGCTGCGGTGGCGGTGGGCTGGTATAGCCACAGCGGTCTGTCGGCCATGCTGATGGTGGTCGCCGCGGTGGTATTGCCCTGGTTGCTGCCTTTCTGGCTCGGTGTGTTCTGGCTGGTACTGCAGCACCTGAGCCTGGTGGCCATCTTTGCCACTTTTCCGGAGTACGACCACAGCATCGCCGTCGGCTTCATTCAGGCCAGCATCTATCTGGGCATTTCCGTGCTGGTGTTCGTGACCTCGACGGTGGCCAGCCAGCAGGCCGAGCAGCGCGAGGCCCAGCGTCGGCTCAATTCCGAGCTGCGGGCAACCCGTGCATTGCTGGCCGAATCGAGCCGCATTGCCGAACGCATGCGCATTGCGCGCGACCTGCATGACCTGATTGGCCATCACCTGACCGCGCTCAGCCTGAATCTCGAGGTGGCCAGCCACCTCGCCAACGAGGCTGCCGCTGTCCATGTACGCAGCGCGCAGAGCACGGCCAAGCACCTGCTGGCCGATGTGCGCGAGGCGGTCAGCGAGCTGCGCCAGGATGACGCCATCGACCTGACCCAGGCGCTGCGCAGCCTGACCGAGGGTGTGCCGGGACTGAACGTGCATGTGGTGATGCCGCCGCGTTTCAGCGTGGAGGATCCGCGTCGTGCGCAGGTGCTGCTGCGCTGCGCCCAGGAAATCATCACCAATACCGCCCGCCATGCCGGCGCCCGCAACCTGTGGCTCAATTTCGCCTACGCCGATGCGAGCTTGCTGGGCCTGCATGCGCGCGATGACGGTCGTGGTGCCGAACAGGTCGAGTTGGGCAATGGTCTGTCGGGGATGCGCGAGCGGCTGGCCGAATTCGGCGGCACTCTGACCCTGGATGCCGGCGTGAGCAGGGGTTTTGCATTGACGGTGCGACTGCCGTTGGGTGAGCAGGCGGCACTGGCGCATGCGCCAACGCGGTTTGAACCACCGGCCTTGAGTGTGTCGTAATGTGTTGTGCTGCGAGCAGTGTGCAAAGATGCCACTTCGTCGAACCGGTGGCCGGCCACCTCTCGATGCCGGCTGTTGAACCACGCATGTCCGAGGATTCGCGATGATTTCCGTTTGTCTCGTCGACGACCAGAATCTGGTTCGCCAAGGCGTCCGTTCGCTGCTGGATCTGACCGAGGACATCCGGGTGGTGGCCGAATGTGCCGACGGCATGCAGGCAGTGCAGGACATTCCGCGAATCAAGCCCGAAGTGGTGTTGCTGGATCTGCGCATGCCGAACATGAGCGGCCTGGAAGTGTTGCAGGCGCTGTCGGCGCGCAATGAGCTGCCACCCACCATCATCCTCACCACGTTCGACGACGATCAGCTGGTACTGCAGGGGCTGAAGGCCGGCGCGCGAGGATATCTGCTGAAGGATGTATCGCTGGAACAACTGGTGCTGGCGGTGCGCACGGTTGCCGCTGGTGGCTCGCTGGTTGCGCCGATGGTGACGCAGCGCCTGATGGCCGGAGTGGCGCGGATGCACAACCAGTTCACCAGCCTGGAGCAGCCCGACCCGCTGACCGAGCGCGAGACCGAGATCCTGCGCCTGCTGTCCGGTGGGTACAGCAACAAGGAAATCGCCAATTCGCTCAAGGTCGCCGAGGGCACGGTGAAGAACCACGTATCCAACATTCTCTCCAAACTCGGCGTGCGCGACCGGACCAGGGCCGTGCTGAAGGCGCTGGAGCTGGGTATCGTCTGATCGGCACCGGACGGTCGCGACGGGATGGGTTGCCCGGGATGGCCGTGGCTACCGTCTTGCTGCAATGCGATGAATCCATGGGTGGCCGGTATGTCGCGTAGCAGCATGCTGCAGCCCGTTTTCCGCCACGGCTGGTGGTCAAGTCGGGGCCAATGGCGTTCCTGCGCTTGAGCAAGTAACATCCGTAGCTTCGGCGTTTGCCGACCCCCTGCCATGCCCTCGGGACGAGCCGAAGGCAGACCTGTGAGGCGGCTGGGGAGACACTTTTTTTGGTATGGCGTAGAGACGCTCGGAGAACTCTTGAATGATGCGTGTCCTTGAATTTCTTGTTGCCCTGGTCATCGTTGCCGTGATCGGTGTGCTGGCCGCCGTGGTCATGCCCGGCAGTGGCCATGTGGAGCGATCGCTGGCCGTTGGCAAGGACATGCGCCAGGTCTACGACATGCTCGACAACTTCCGTCGTTTTCCCGACTACTCCGTGCTGAGTTCCTACGAGCAGGACGTCCAGTACAAGTTTTCCGGCAAGGCGTTCGGGCCTGGCGCCGAAATCAGCTGGAGCGGCTCCGACCCGAAGGTTGGCACTGGCGGGCTGACCATCGCCAGCGCCACGCCGGATTTCGACAAGATCGACAGCAACACGAAGGATGCCACCATTGTCTGGAACCTGGACAACAGCTGGCGTGGCATGGACAAGCATTTCACGCTTGATCTGGAGCGCAAGGGCAGCCGAGGCCAGTTGACCGATATCAACTGGTCTTATGACGTGTCCTACGGGTGGAATCTGGTCAACCGTTTCGCCAATCTCTATATTCACGGTGATCCGGATTCGTTCATCCAGTTCAGCCTGAACAATCTGCAAAACGTGCTCGCCGGCGTGCCGAACGTCGATTACAGCACGCTTGTTCCGTCCATCGAGCAGACCCAGCCTGTTCCGGTGCTGTTGGTGTCCACCTCGATTGCCCGCAAGGACGGCCTGGATGGCCTGAATGATGCCATCGACACGGCTACCGGCAAGATCCAGGCGGCGGCGAAGAAG
>JAPHUU010000336.1 GCA_026193555.1 Rhodanobacter sp. | reverse complement strand
GCGATCGAGATGGGCAGCGAGGCGGCCGACATCGGCCTGACCATCCATCCGCATCCCACGCTCAGCGAATCGGTGGGCATGGCAGCCGAGATCTACGAAGGCACCATCACCGACCTGTACCTGCCGAAGAAGAAGTAGGCGGCTGCTGGCGGAAAAGAAAAGCCCGGGCATGCCCGGGCTTTTTGCGTCATCACTCCCGGAGGGAATTCGGGGGTGGCAAGGCCCTACTGCTCCGACGGCCGCGGATGCTGTGCCTTGAACTGCTGCCATTGCTGCCGGCGTGCCTGCGCCTGTGCCTGCAGGGTTGCCGCCTGCGCCTGCTGTGCCGGGGTCAGTACGGCGTAGATCTGCGCGCGCAGATGGGCCATCTGCTGGACGCGGGCCTGGGCCTCCTGACCGGCAGCCTGGGCCAGGCTGGCGGTCGCGGCCTGATAGCCGGCCTGATCGGGCGTCATCGCCTCGAACGCGCGGCGCTGTTTCTGCAGCGCCTCGCGCGGCGCCTTGTTCTGCTCGCGGCTGCTGCTGACAATCTGCTTGATGCGGGCACGCTGGGCATCGCTGAGGTTGAGCTTGTGCAGCATCATCATCTGGCCGTGACGATCGCCATGGTGACCGCGACGCCCGGCTTCGCCGTGACCGGACGGCGCAGCAATGGCGAGGGTGGAAACTGCCATGGCCGAAGCCAGGGCCAGGCCGAGAAGCGTGTTCTTGCGCATGGGGTGATCCTCTTGTGGCGGGGTGAATTGACTTGCCACCATTTGACGACAGCGCCACGTGTATGTTCTTTGCGGGAAGGTAAAGTTGCGTAAAGAGCGTGGTTTCCGCGCCGCGGGACCGATTGAATGGACGCCATGCAAGCCTCGACTCCCTCCCGGATCCTGATTGCCGATGACGACCGCGCATTGTGCCGGTTGCTGGCCGACTACCTGCAACGCGAGGGCTTCGTGGTGGAGGTGGCCCACGACAGCGACGCGGCGCTGGCCCGGTTGCGCAATCCGGCGCAGCGCCCCGACCTGCTGATTCTCGACGTGATGATGCCCGGGCGTGATGGGCTGGAGACCTTGCGTGAGCTGCGCACGCAATACCGGTTGCCGGTGATCATGCTGTCCGCTCGCGGCGAGCCGGTGGACCGGGTGATCGGACTCGAACTGGGCGCGGACGACTACCTGTCCAAGCCCTGCCTGCCGCGCGAACTGCTGGCGCGGGTGCGCGCCCAGCTGCGCCGCAACGCGCCGCTGGTCGCCGGCACGGTGCGGGCGGGCAACCTGCAGCTGCATCCCGGCGAACGCCGGGCGCAGATCGACGATCAGGAACTGTCGCTGACCGGTGCCGAATTCCTGCTGCTGCTGGGACTGGCCCAGCGCGCCGGCGAACTGGTCGACAAGGCGGCGCTGACCCGCCTCGCGCTGGGTCGCGAGCTGGAGCGGTACGACCGCAGTATCGACGTGCACGTCAGCCGTCTGCGCCACAAGCTGGCGCAGGCCTCGCCCACGGCGCCGCGGATCGAGTCGGTGCGTGGCTCCGGCTACGTGCTGGTGGTGGGCGCGCCATGAATCCGATCAAGAGTTCCCTGTACTGGCGATTGCTGGTCTGGTTCTGCGTGGCCAATCTGCTGGTGCTGTTCCTCGGTGGCCAGCTCACGCGCGGTTTCATCGCCTATACCACCGCGATCGAGATCAACTGGGCGGCGCTGGCGCAGGAGGCCGATCAGGCCTACGAGAGCGGCGGGCCCGCCGCGCTGGCCGACTGGGTGGCGCAGCAGCGGCGACAGGGGATCGAGGCCACCCTGTTCGAGAACGGACAGCCGCTGCAGCCGATGCGCCTGTCCCCGATGGTCAAGGCGCGGCTGCCGGCGTGGCTGGCGGCCAGCCGCAGTTTCGTGATGCAGCCGCGGCCGGGTCTGTACGTCGCCGTGCAGCAGGTAACCGGCGGCGATGGTCACAGTCGGCAACTGCTGGCGATGAGTCGCTCGCATCAGCGCCTGCGGCCGCAAACCCGCGAGAAAATCTATCTGTCCGTGCAGCTGGGCCTGTCGCTGCTGTTCATCGCCCTGGTCGGCTGGTGGGTGGCACGCAGCGTGGCACGCCCGGTCGAAGCGCTGCGTCGCGCGACCCGACGCATGGCCGGCGGCGACCTGTCCAGCCGGGTCGGTCGGCAGGGTGGGTTGGCCCATGATGAGCTGGCCCAGCTCGCCGGTGACTTCGACGCGATGGCCGAACGCATCGAGGCGCTGGTTGCCCATGATCGCAGCGTGCTGCAGGACCTGTCGCACGAACTGCGTTCGCCGCTGGCACGGCTGCAGCTGATCCTCGACCTCGCCCGACGCAGTGCCGATCCGCAGGAGGCCGCGCCCTACTTCCACCAGGCCGAACGGGAGATCGACCGGCTGGATCGCATGCTGGGCGAGATGCTGGCGCTGTCACGGCTGGAGGGGCATCTGCCCGGCATGGACAGCGAGCGGCTGGAACTGGCCGAACTGGTGCGCGGCTGCCTGGAGCAGTCACGGCTCGAGGCGGAGGCGCGTCACGTCGAACTGTCCCTGACCGCCGTCGAATCGGTCATCGTGTCAGGCAACGCGATGCTGCTGGAGCGCGCGCTGGACAACCTGCTCGCCAACGCGATCAAGTTCAGTCCCGAGGGCGGTCATGTGGGGCTGACCCTGCGTACCGATCAGCAGTTCGCCGAACTCACCCTTCGCGATCACGGCCCCGGCGTGCCCGAAGCCGAACTGGCGCTGCTGTTCCGGCCGTTCTTCCGCGGCAGCAATGCGGCGCATGCGGAGGGTCACGGACTGGGCCTGTCGATCGTGCAGCGCGTGGTGCAGGTGCACGGCGGCAGCATCGAGGTGCGCAATGCCGACGGTGGCGGGCTGCAGATCCGGCTGCGGCTGCCGCTGGCGGACGGGCGGCGATCCTGATTGGCCGACGCGGTTCCCGTTGCGCAAGCGCCATCGACGGGCCGGTGAAGCCGGCACGTCCGCCACCGACCTCGTGACGGCATGTCGTGCATCAATGGATTGCCGTTGTTTTCCCGGTCAGCAAGCAGCGAGGGTCACGGCTTCTTGAACGAGGAAAACCGCTTTGCGTTCTACGGGGCCATGGAGCGCTTCCTGGCCGAGAATACTGGTCCTGCCAGCGGGCAAGCGGTTGTCGAGAGTGGATTCAATTCCGAGGTGCAACACTCGGCTGGCTGAAACGAAGCAGGGGC
>JAPHUU010000168.1 GCA_026193555.1 Rhodanobacter sp. | reverse complement strand
TGCACGCTGCGCCGCATCGCGCCGCTGCACCGGCAGGTTCTGGCGCGACAGCAGCAAGGCACTGGGGCGATCCCGCGCAGCCAGCGCCTCGATCCAGGCCACCGCCGTTTCGGCCGCGTCACAAGGGCGCCATACCTCCAGGTTGGGAATCAGCCGCAGGCTGGCGGCATGCTCCACCGACTGGTGCGTGGGGCCATCCTCGCCCAGACCGATCGAGTCATGGGTGAACACGTGTACCACCCGCAGCTTCATCAGCGCGGCCATGCGGATCGCGTTGCGGCTGTAGTCGCTGAAGGTCAGGAAGGTGCCACCGTAGGGAATCAGGCCACCGTGCAGAGCCACGCCGTTCATCACCGCGGCCATGCCGAACTCGCGTACGCCATAGTGGATGTGGCGCGGGCCGGCATCGGGGAAGTCGGTGAGGTTGGAACCGGTCAGGTCAGCGCTTCCGCCCAGCAACTCCGGCACCCGCGGCGCCAGCAGGGCCAGTACCTGCTGCGAGGCCTTGCGCGTGGCGATGCTGTCGCCGTCCTGATCGAAAGCGGCCAGCGTGGCGACGGCAATCGCGTCCCAGTCGGCCGGAAGGTCGCCGGTCATGCGCCGGGTAAACTCGGCCGCGAGCTCCGGAAACGCCTCCCGGTAGGCGTCGAAACGCTCCTGCCAGGCGGCCTCGAACCGCGCGCCCTCCGCGCGCGCATCCCACAGGGCACCGATCTCGTGTGGAATCTCGAACGCCGCATGCGGCCAGCCGATGGCCTCGCGCGTGGCAATCACCTCGCCCTCTCCCAGCGGCTCGCCGTGCGCCTTGGCAGTGCCGGCACGACCAGGCGAACCGGCACCGATGGTGGTACGACAGACGATCAGGGTGGGACGCCCGGTGGCGGTCTTTGCGTGCTCGATGGCCGCCGCCACGGCGTCGGGGTCATGACCGTCGAGCGGGCCGATCACGTCCCAGCCACAGGCGCGGAAACGCGCCGGGGTGTCGTCGCGGAACCAGCCCTCGACCGGGCCATCGATACTGATGCCATTGTCGTCGTAGAGCGCAATCAGCTTGTCGAGCTGCCACACGCCGGCCAGCGAAATCGCCTCATGGCTGATGCCTTCCATCAGGCAACCGTCGCCCAGGAAAACGTACGTGTGGTGATCCACGATGGCGTGGCCGGGGCGATTGAACTCGCGTGCCAGCAGTTTCTCCGCCAGCGCCATGCCCACCGCATTGGTCAGGCCCTGCCCCAGCGGCCCGGTGGTGGTCTCGACGCCCGGCGTGATGCCGCACTCCGGATGCCCCGGTGTGCGGCTGTGCAACTGGCGGAAGTTTCTCAGCTCCTCGAGCGGCAGGTCGTAGCCGGTCAGGTGCAGCAACGCATACAGCAACATCGAGGCGTGGCCGTTGCTGAGCACGAAGCGGTCACGATTCGCCCAGTGCGGATTGCCCGGGTTGTGCCGCAGATGCCGGCCCCACAGCGCCACCGCCATCTCCGCCATCCCCATCGGCGCACCGGGGTGCCCCGACCGGGCCCGCTGCACTGCATCCATGGCCAGCGCCCGCAAGGCGCTGGCGCGCGGATCGCGCGACGCCGCACCGTGGAGCACGCGGACACTCGAATGCGAAGCCATCACAGTGCTCCAATGGCGCGCTTGCGGCGCTCCATCATGCGCCACACGAAGGGGGTGAAGATCATCTGCATGGCCAGCTCCATTTTCCCTCCGGGCACCACGATGGTGTTGGCGCGCGACATCGACGAGTTGTGGATCATGTTCAGCAGATAGGGGAAATCGATGCCCTTGGGGTCGCGGAAGCGAATCACGCAGATGCTCTCGTCGGCGCTGGGAATGTCGCGCGAGATGAACGGGTTGGAGGTATCGACGACCGGCACGCGCTGGAAGTTGACGTGGGTGCGCGAAAACTGCGGACAGATGTAGTTCACGTAGTCGGGCATGCGGCGCAGGATGGTGTCGGTCACCGCCTCGGCGGTATAGCCGCGCACGTTCTTGTCGCGCCAGATTTTCTGGATCCATTCCAGATTGATCACCGGCACCACCCCGATCAGCAGGTCGGGATGCTGCGCAACGTCGACTTCGGGCGTGACCACCGCACCATGCAGGCCCTCGTAGAACAGCAGGTCGGTATCGGCAGGCAGATCCTCCCACGGCGTGAAGGTCCCCGGCTCCAGCTGGTACGGCGCCGCCTCGCCGGCATCGTGCAGGTACTTGCGGCACCGGCCGCCACCGTTTTCAGCGTAGCTGCTGAACATCTGCTCGAGTTCGGCGAACAGGTTGTTGTCCGGCCCGAAGTGGCT
Source organism: Rhodanobacter sp. (assembly GCA_026193555.1). Lineage (GTDB taxonomy): Bacteria > Pseudomonadota > Gammaproteobacteria > Xanthomonadales > Rhodanobacteraceae > Rhodanobacter. Next base: position 2,086 of record JAPHUU010000168.1, on the reverse strand, counting down.
GAAGTGCGTGTCGCCAGCCTGCTCGGCCTCGGCCTGGCGCTGGCGCATCTCCTTGCGGTCGTAACGGTGGAAGCTGTCGCCCTCGATGACAGCGGCGGTAACCTGCTCGCGCCGGAAGATGTTCTGGAACGTGCGTGTCACCGACGTGGTACCGGCGCCGGACGAACCGGTAATGGCGATGATCGGGTGGCGTTCGGACATGGTTTTTCCTCAGTCGCGGAACAGGCCGCGCTCGGCGAACAACGGGTTGGGCGCCTCGCGCCGGGCGGTGTCATGGTGGTAGCGCTCGATGCGCTCGACTTCGTGCCGGGAGCCGAAAACCAGGCCGATGCGTTGATGCAGCGAGCTGGGGGTCAATCCCAGCACCGCCTGACGCCCGGTACTGGCGCGGCCGCCGGCCTGCTCCATCACGAAACCGATCGGGTTGGCTTCGTACAGCAGCCGCAGTCGCCCAGCCTTGGCCGGATCCTTGCTGTCGCGCGGGTACAGGAACACGCCACCGCGCATCAGGATGCGATGTGCCTCGGCGACCATGCTGGCGATCCAGCGCATGTTGAAGTCCTTGCCACGCGTGCCGGCCTTGCCGGCCAGGCATTCGTCCACGTAGCGCGTGACCGGCTGCTCCCAGAAACGGCTGTTGGAGCTGTTGATGGCGAACTCGTGGGTATCCTCGGGCACCCGGATATCCGGGTGGGTAAGCTTGAACTCGCCCAGATTCGGATCGAGCGTGAAGCCGGCCACGCCGTCGCCCACCGTCAGCACCAGCATCGTGGTCGGACCGTAGAGCGCATAGCCGGCGGCCACCTGGGTCGAACCGGGCTGCAGGAAATCGGCCTCGACCACATCGCGACCCGAATCGATCACGTCCTGGGGTGCACGCAGGATCGAGAAAATGCTGCCGACCGAGACGTTCACGTCGATGTTGCTGGAGCCATCCAGCGGATCGAACACCAGCAGGTATTTGCCGCGCGGATAGCTCTCGGGAATCTGGTACGGTTCCTCCATCTCCTCCGACGCCATGCCGGCCAGATGGCCGGACCACTCGGCGGTTTGCACGAACATCGCGTTGCTGACCACGTCGAGCTTCTTCTGCACCTCGCCCTGCACGTTGACCGCACCACCTTCGGCGACCACATCCATGGTCTCGCCAAGCTCGCCGAAGGCGACCGCGCGGGCAATCGCCTTGCAGGCGACGGAGACGTCGAGGATCAGCGCGTTGAGCTCACCGCTGGCCTGCGGAAAGCGGCGGCGCTGCTCGATCAGGTACTGGGTCAGGGTCGAACGTTTGGACAAGGGCATGGCGACCTCAGGGACTCGGGCTCTGGAACACGCGGCTGGCCAGCAGATCGGCCGGAATGAGGGTGGTGAGATCGGCTTCGGACAGAACGCGATCAGGTTCGGTGAACAGGCGGCTGGCCTGGCGCAGGCGCGCCCGATCCAGCGCATTGCGCACACTGCGCGCATTGGCAAAATGCGGCTGCGCGATGCGCAACCCGAGATAGTCGCGAAATACCTCCGCGGCCCCTTCGCCGAAGCGGTAGTGCTGCTGCGCCAGCATGCGCTGCGCGATCTGGCTCAGCTCGTCCACTGCGTAGTCGGGGAAATCGAGATGGTGGGCGATGCGCGAGCTCAAGCCTGGATTGGACTTGAAGAAGGTGTCCATGCGGTCCTTGTAGCCGGCGAGGATCACCACCAGATCGTCGCGCTGGTTCTCCATCACCTGCAACAGGATCTCGATCGCCTCCTGGCCGTAGTCGCGCTCGTTCTCCGGCCGGTACAGGTAGTACGCCTCATCGATGAACAGCACGCCGCCCATGGCTTTCTTCAGTACTTCCCGGGTTTTCGGCGCGGTGTGACCGATGTACTGGCCGACCAGGTCATCGCGCGTCACGGCAACAAGGTGGCCCTTGCGCACATAGCCCAGGCGATGCAGGATCTCGGCCATGCGCAGCGCCACCGTGGTCTTGCCGGTGCCGGGATTGCCGGTAAAGCTCATGTGCAGGCTGGGCGCCACGGCCGCGAGACCGAGATTCATGCGCAGCTTGTCGATCACCAGCAGCGCGGCGATGTCGCGGATACGCTGCTT
>JAPHUU010000365.1 GCA_026193555.1 Rhodanobacter sp. | reverse complement strand
CGCTTTCCTGTTGCTGGTGCCGCTGCTGGCGCTGGCAGGACGCTGGGTGGCGGCGAAAGGACTGGCGCCATTGCACCGCATCTCCGCCGCCGCGCGATCGATCACGCCGGCGAACCTGTCGGCGCGCATACCGCTGGTGCCCCGCTGGCCGGACGAGCTGCACGAGCTGGTCCAGGTCATCAATGCGATGCTGGCACGGATCGAGGAGGCGTTCGCCCGCCTGTCGCGGTTCTCCGCCGATCTGGCGCACGAGTTGCGCACGCCGCTGGGCAATTTGAGTGGTGAACTGGAGGTCTGCCTGATGCGCCCGCGCAGCGCGCAGGACTACCGCGCGGCGCTCGAATCCGGTCTGGATGAATGTCGGCGGCTGAACGTGCTGATCGAGAACCTGCTGTTCATGGCACGCGCCGAGCATGCCGAACAGGCGTTGCGCTGCGAGCACTTCGCCGCCGCGCAAGCGTGCGCATGGGTGATCGAACAGCATCTGCCGGGCGCGACCGCGCGGGGCATCGTCATGCGGCTGGAGGGCGACGCCGTGATCGAGGCGGACTCGCTGCTGTTCCGCCACGCTCTGGCCAACCTGCTGACCAATGCGATCCGCCACTCGCACGATGGCGGCGAAGTGGAGATCCGCCTGGCGACGGTCACCGAGGGTGTGGAGGTTCGCGTCCGTGACCACGGTGCAGGCATCGAGGCGCAACACCTCCCGCATCTGTTCGATCGTTTCTACCAGGTGGACGCGGCACGCCAGCGCGGCGCCGGGCAAGGCACCGGGCTGGGCCTGTCCATCGTGCGGGCGATCGTCGAGCTGCATCGCGGCGTGGTGCGCGTCGAGAGCATGCCGGGTTCAGGCACCACGGCAAGCATGGTCTTCCCGCCGGATGCGCTGCGCATGCCCCGGCCAGCGGCGGGTGCGCCATCATGAAAACCGGCTGGGCCAGATTCACCCATCGGGCATTCGAGGTCGGCATCCTGCTCAAGGGTCTGGATGGCCTGCTGGAATTGCTCGGCGGTGGTGCCCTCCTGCTGACCAGCCAGCAGGCGATCCGGCATGCCGTTGCCTGGCTGACCCGCACGGAGCTGCTCGATGATCCCGGCGACTTTGTCGCAAACCACCTGGTCCAGCTGGCACGACATCTGTCGATCGGAACGCAGCATTTTGCCGGCGTGTACCTGATCGTGCACGGCGCGATCAAGGTCGGCCTGGTGACCGGACTGCTGCGTGGGGCACGCGGGTCGTATCCGGCGGCGCTGGTGGTGCTGACCACCTTCATCGGCTACCAGTGCTACCGGCTTGCGCATGGGCCATCGATTTCGCTCTTGTTGCTCACCGTGACTGATGTCGTGGTGGTGCTGCTGATCGCACGCGAATGGCGGCTTCGGCGCCACTGGAGTGACCCATCGTCCGTCGACCCGCAGCCACGCCGCTGAGGCAAGGCGGGCAGATGACAGGATTGTCATCGGATTGATCGGACTTCATCACGCTCGCCGGACTACGCTGGTCTGATGAGTACGCTTGCGACCCGATTTGCACTGCGTGGTTTGCTCCTCTTGGTACTTGGCGGGTGTGCCACCACGCCGCCGCAACGCGCACCCGACCTGCACCAGCAAGCCCGTGCGCTGGCATCGCGTCGGCTGGATGACCCGGGTCTGGCGGCCGCCGAGCAGCGTTTCGGGCTGGCGCCAGCTACCCCGACGACATGGACGCCGGACCGCATCACGGTCGCCGCCTGGTATTTCGATCCGCGCCTGGCTGTGGCGCGCGCGGCGGCCGCGCGCGCCACAGCGGATGCCACGCTTTCCGTCCAGCGCACCAATCCCGCCTTGCAGCTGAATCTCGAGAAAGCGTTCAGCGGGGCAAGTACCGGTTCCCCGTGGACGGCAGGCATCGCCATGCTGCTGCCGTTGCTGCATCCGGCCGAAGCGGCGGCACGCCGCGATGTCGCATCTGCCGACACCGAAGCGGCACGGGATCAGGCCGCGCTGGCTGTCTGGCAGAGCCGCGCGCGTGCGGTGGCCGCCCTGCGCGGAACCCTGCTCGCACGCCAGGCGCAGTCGCTCGCCGAAACAGTGGCACGGGAGCAGAGCGCCTATCTGGAAAGTGTGCACCAGCGTGTGCTGGCCGGCGCCGACCCACGCGACACGCAACTGGCCGCCGAACTGGAGTTCCAGCGTGCCGAAGCCGAACTGGCCGACCGGCGTGCCCGGCGTCATGCCGCCGAACAGGCGCTGGCCGCCGCGCTTGGCGTGCCCTGGTCAGCGCTGGCTGACGCCCGGCTGGAGTGGCCGCAACTGGACGCGCCACCGGCGCCTTCGGCCTTGCCGCCCCGGGTGCTGGCCGAGGACGCGGCATGGAACCGGCTCGACCTCGCGGTGTTGCTGGCGCATTACCGCGCGAGTGCGGCGCGATTGCGCATGGCCGTCGGCACCCGCGTTCCGGCCATGGCCGTGGCGCCTGGATATATCTACGACCGTGGCGCGCGCAAGTTCTCCTTCGGCATGGATGTCGAGCTGCCGATTTTCCACGGCGCGGGCGCACGTATCGAGGCAGCGGCGGCGGCCCGCGACGAGGCCGTGGCCGCGATCCGTGCACGCCAGATGACGATACTCAATGCGCTGGATGCGGCCCGCGGCGGGTATGCCGAACGCTACGCGGCATGGCAGCAGATGAAAGAAGCTGCCGTGACGACCCGGGTTGCAGCACGACGCGCCGCGGTGCAGCGATCGACCGGCCAGATCGGCCACGGCGCGGAGTTGTCCGCCGGGGTAGTCGCCTCGATGGCGGCACTGGCGGCCGAGG
>JAPHUU010000463.1 GCA_026193555.1 Rhodanobacter sp. | reverse complement strand
GCTGAAGGTCGACGGCAAGGCATACCGCGCACCGCTGGTGGTCACGATGGATCCGCGGGTGCAGGTGGATCGGGCTGACCTGATGGCCGGGCTGGTGTTCGCGCGCGAGATCGGTGCCACCTTGCAGCGGGTCTGGCAGGGCGACGGCGAGGTGCAGTCCGTGCGCGAGCAGCTGGATGCGCGGGAAAAGACGATCGGCAACGACACGGCGCACAAGGCGTTGCGCGACGCCATCGGTGCCCTGCGCGCCAGGACCGATCCGCTGGTCAGCGGTAGCGGCGAGACCACGACCAACCTCGGTGCGATGAGCGACGTATTGACCGGCATTGCCACCGATGTCGAAGGTGCCGATCGCGCACCGACCGACGGTCAGCGCCAGGCCTATGCCGAGTTCAAGGCGAACGTCGGCAAGTCGCTGCAGCTATGGCAGGCGATCCGTGGCAATGATCTGGCACAGCTGAATCGGCAGTTGCACGCAGCGGGAATGCAGGAAGTCCGCATGCCGGCACCGGGACAGATTCACGCTGACGAATCGACGGAGTCGCAGAACAGGCCATGAGTGGCGGCACCGCCAGGGATGGCGCAAGTGTACGGAGCTGGCGGTGCGTCGCTTGGAGGCGCAACGTCGGTCACGCGTAGGCGCGGCGGGCCTCGCGCTGTGGCGGGTAATAGGCGAACACGTGACTGTGGCTGCCGAAGAAGTTGATATCCTCGACGTGCTCGCCGCCGAGGCGCTCGGCGACCCGGTCAGAGGCCTCGTTGCCGATCCGTACCAGGCTGATCACCCGCTGCACGTGCAGCCGGTTCCAGGCAAAATCGAGCACCGCATCGCCCGCTTCAGTGGCGTAGCCGTGGTGGCGATGTTCCGGCTTGAGCATCCAGCCAAGCTCAAGGTCCGGCCAGCCGTCGGGATACATCAGGCCGGCGCGGCCAATGAACTCACCGCTGTCCTTGAGCTCCAATGCCCACATGCCGTAGCCGCGCAGTTGCCAGTGACCGAGCAGCATGGCCAGCGAACGCCAGGCATTGGTACGGTCCAGCGGCTGACCGTCTCCGATCCAGCGGGTGCTGAGGGGGTCGGCCAGCATCGCGGCGTAGTCGTCGAAATGCTGTTCGGTCAGCGCGGTCAGGCGCAGGCGTGCGGTTTCGAGGGTAGGGATATCAAACATCACGATCAGCGGTGGGTGTGGAGTCGAGCAACCTGGCCAGAGCCTGCGTGCTGCTGGCAAGGCTTTCGGCCCAGGACAATCCGCTGATTATCCCACCGGTTGCCGAATCGACAAAATCCTCGGCCTGGCCCGGTGCCAGCAGATGGCGATAGTCCACGGTGACTTCGGTACCCGGCGGGAGCTCGGCCAGGGCGAATACAAAGCCCAGATGCCATAGCCCGTTGGGGCTGAAACTGTGGTTGAGATAACACTCGTCCGGCCAGTCGGGGGACAGTGTGTAGCGATCCTCGAACCAGCGGGCACTGGCGTGGAGTTGCGCGCCGAGTTCCGGCGATGCGGCGATGTCGGCGAGGCGGAACGTCTGATCGATGCGATCGGGCGCCGTGATGACACGACCCGCGGCCACCGTCTCATCGAGGAACAGGCCCTTGCCCGCACCCCGGATGGATGAGGCGGCAATGTGATAGCGGGGCAGGATCATGAGGGTCGGGTCGCCGGGTGAGCGCGCGAGTGTAGCGCAAGCGGAGCGATCTGCCGGGCGCGTCACGCCGCGCTGCTACAATCGGCGTTTGATCGCAGGCTGGAGCTCAACCCATGGATACTGCACGTCTTTCCCGTTTTGTCGGTGATCTGTGGGACGAGGAGATCGTGCCGCAGCTGGTCGAATACATCCGCATTCCCAACAAGTCGCCGATGTTCGACCGGGATTGGGTCAAGCATGGCCACATGGATGCTGCGGTCAAGCTGTTGGAAAGCTGGGCACGCTCCAAACTGGATCAGCTGCCGGGTGCCACGCTCGAGGTCGTCCGGCTGGAAGGGCGCACACCGCTGATCTTCATCGACGTGCCCGGTCATGGCGACGATACCGTGATGCTCTACGGCCACCTGGACAAGCAACCGGAAATGACCGGCTGGTCCGAAGGTCTCGGCCCGTGGACGCCGGTGATCAAGGGCGATCGGCTTTACGGGCGTGGTGGTGCGGACGATGGTTACGCGATGTTCGGTTCGCTGGCCGCCTTGCTGGCGCTGCGCGAGCAAGGCATCGCCCATGCCCGCTGCGTGATCATGATCGAGGCATGCGAGGAATCGGGCAGCTACGACCTGCCGTATTACGTCGATCATCTGGCGGATCGCATCGGCAGCCCGTCACTGGTGGTCTGCCTCGATTCGGGCTGCGGCAACTATGACCAGCTGTGGTTGACCACCTCGTTGCGGGGGCTGACCGGTGGCAACCTCACGGTGCAGGTGCTGCAGGAGGGTGTGCATTCCGGTGATGCCTCCGGCGTGGTGCCGTCGAGCTTCCGCATCCTGCGCGAGTTGCTGTCGCGGCTGGAGGATCCGGCCACCGGCCAGATCAGGCCGAAGGAGCTGTACGTCGAGATCCCGCCGCAGCGGATCGAGCAGGCCCGGCATTCGGCCGACGTGCTGGGCGAAGAAATCTTCAACAAGTTTCCCTGGGTCGAGGGCATGCAGCCGGTCACCCGTGATCTGGCCGAGTTGGTGCTCAATCGCACCTGGCGCCCGCAACTGGCGGTGACCGGCGTCGGCGGCATCCCTGCGCTGGACAGTGCCGGCAATGTGTTGCGGCCCTGCACGGCGGTGAAACTGAGCCTGCGCGTGCCGCCGACACTCAGTGGCGAGGAGGCCGGCGAGTTCGTCAAGCAGCTGCTGGAAAAGGATCCGCCGTACGGCGCCAAGGTCACCTTCGAGCTGGAGAAGGACGGCAGCGGCTGGAACGCGCCGCAGTTGTCACCGTGGCTGGAGCAGGCCGTGGCCGAGGCCTCCGAACACTTCTTCGGAGCCCCGGCGACGTACATGGGCGAAGGTGGCAGCATCCCGTTCATGGGCATGCTGGGCGAGAAATTCCCGCAGGCGCAGTTCCTGATCACCGGCGTGCTGGGGCCGTATTCCAACGCACACGGCCCGAATGAATTCCTGCACATTCCCACCGGCAAGAAGGTCAGCATGGTGGTGGCCGAGGTGATCGCGCGACAACATCAGCAAGGGGCCGGGGCCTGAGTGCGCTGGCCGGCCCGATGACCGACCCAACCGCTTGCCTGGCAGCGAACTGGGCGAATGTCCGGCAGCGGGTCGATGATGCCTGCCGCCAGGCGGGGCGCGATCCCGCCTCGGTGCGCATCCTGCCGGTGAGCAAGACGTTCGGCGCGCCGGTGATCCGGGCGGCGGTCGCGTTGGGGCTGCACCGCTTCGGCGAGAACAAGGTGCAGGAAGTGCGCGAGAAATCCGCGGTGCTGGCCGACTGCGGTATCGACTGGGTGCTGATCGGCCATCTGCAGACCAACAAGGCGAAGGATGTGGCAAGGCTGGTCAGCGAGGTGCAGTCACTGGACCGGCTGGAACTGGCCGAGGCCCTGGATCGCCGGTTGCAGTCGCTGGGTCGCCAGATCGACGTGCTGGTGCAGGTCAAGACTTCGAACGAACCCGGCAAGTTCGGCTTGGCCGCCGAGCAACTGCCGGCCTTCCTCGACCGCCTGCGCGATTACCCCAGCCTGCGCGTGCGTGGATTGATGACGCTGGCCGTGCATTCCAGCGATGCCGAGGAAGTGCGCGGCTGTTTTCGCCAGCTGCGTCAGTTGCGCGACAGCGCACAGGCACAGGGGCACGATCTGCCCACGCTTTCGATGGGCATGAGCGACGACTTCCCGCTCGCGATCGCCGAGGGAGCCACCGAGTTGCGGATCGGTTCAGCCATTTTCGGTGGCCGGCTCCCGCCCGCCCCGGATGCGGGCATCGACCCGCCTCACTTGGGCTGACAGCTTGGCTTCCAACGATTTGCGGCATCTCGATACGGCGCTTCGTCGGCGCGCGGCGTCCCGCCGCACTGGCGATAGCCGGGCGCAATGGCTGATCGGGTCTGCTGCCGGTGCCAGTCCATGAAGCCGCCGCAAGGCGGCTTCATGCTGTCCGTGCTGGTTGCAGGCCGGCTGGGTGGCCCCATCTTGTGAGCTTCGGTTCGAGGAAATACCTTGCCACCCGTCGGGTCGGTGTCGGCACAATGGATGGTCCAACTTGCGTTGGCGTGAACAAAAGCTCCCGCTGGCGGTCAGCCGGTGGTTGCGCCTTGCGCATCCGGTCGGCGCGGAATCGCGCCAGACTGGCGGCGGCAACGGCTTTCATTGACCCCTCTCACTCTGCGGAAAATCCTGATGTCCCTTGATCTGCCTCCGGTAACACGCAACCTGCTGATCGCAAACGTCGTCGTGTTCCTGCTGCAACAGGTTGCCGGCGACACGCTGCTGCAGTATTTCGCGCTCTGGCCATGGGGGCCCGATCAGATCGCCCAGGCCAGTCAGGGGCTGGTGTCGATCGGCTTCCGTCCGTGGCAGGTGGTCACCTATGCGTTCATGCATGGCGGGGTCACGCACATCCTTTTCAACATGATCGGGTTGTACATGTTCGGTGGCGCCATCGAGCACACGTTCGGCTCACGCAATTTCTTCATCTATTACTTCGTCTGCGCGATCGTCGCGGCGGTGGCACAGCTGATCGTGGTGCAGTGGTTCACGCACGGTTTCTATCCGACGATAGGTGCCTCGGGCGCGATCTTCGGCTTGCTGCTGGCGTTCGGCATGATGTATCCGCACGAGAAGGTCATGCTGATCCTGCTGCCGGTCCCGATGCCGGCCTGGCTGTTCGTCACCGGCTACGCCGTGGTCGAACTGGTGATGGGCGTCACCGGCACCCAGGCTGGCGTAGCCCATTTCGCCCATCTCGGCGGCATGCTGGGCGGCTATGTAATGATCGAGTACTGGCGCGGCAAGCTGCCGCTCAAGCCGAAGCGGCGCCTGATGCGTTGATTTGCCTCAGCGCAGGGCCAGGAAGTCCCCGCTGACCACGAAGCGCACCGCGTCCAGCCGCAGACGGGAAGCGGGCAATGCGGCCAGCAGCTGCGATCGTTCGTCGGTGGCGGCCGCAATTTCGGCTTCACTGATAGACGGATTCACCGCCCGCAGAGCGAGCAGGCGTGACAGCTCGGCATCCAGCGCCGTGGTGGCCGAGGCCAGTGCCTCGTCGATACGCGACTGGCCGTGTCCGGTGGCCAGTGTCTCGGCGCGTTTCAGCATCGGCGGCACCAGCTTGGCCAGGAACTTGCGGTAACGGGCCACCTCGATGTTGCGGTCGCGTGCCTTGCGCAGGGCGATCTCGCTGGGCGTGAAGTCGGCGCGTTCGGCCAGTTTGGTGTCGACCGTGACGACGATCGGCAACGGCGGCAGGAAGCGCTCGGCGTCGAGCGTGCGGTCGGCCACGCACTCGATCAGGTAGACCGCCTGCAACAGTGCGGTCCGCGGGGCCAGTTCGTCGTCCACCAGGAAGGCGGCGTTGCCCTGTTCACCGGACAGGGCGAGATCCAGCGCGCCGGCCACCAGCGGGTGATCGAGTCGCAGCAGCGGCAACTCCTCGCGGGCCAGCGCCACCTCGCGCGAGAAGGTGACTGACTGCGGACCATCGGCAAAGCCGGGCAGGGCGTCGGTGGAGAGGTACTGCGGATCCAGCAGCAGCACCTCGCCGCCGAGCTCCTCGGGATGGATGCCGAACGCCTCCAGCAGCCGCTGCACGAACGCGTCGCGTCCGGGATCCTGATCCTCGCGGGCAAACGCCTGCTGCAGTTCGTCGGCGTGAAGGTCGCGGCTGGCCGCCAGTTCCAGCAGGTGATCGCGACCGGAGCGGATCAGTTCGGCCATCTGCTCGTGGCTGGAGCGCGTCTCGGCCAGCAACACGTCGAGCTCCTGGTCGCGGTTGTCGTCGCCCCGCGCGTGTTCGTCGGCCAGGCGCGCCAGCGGCTCGCCGTAGCGGCGCAGCAGCTCGCGGCCATCGGCGGGACTGGAGCGGAAAGCGTTGACCCCCTCGTCATACCAGCGCGCCAGCACGTGCTGCGCGCTGTCGACGACGGCCAGGATGTGGATGTTGATATCGTGCTTCTGGCCGATCCGGTCGAGGCGGCCGATGCGCTGTTCGAGCAGGTCCGGATCGAGCGGCAGGTCCCACAGGATCAGTCGGTGCGCGAACTGGAAATTACGGCCTTCCGAACCGATCTCCGAACACAGCAGCAGGCGCGCGCCGTCCGGCTGGGCAAAATACGCCGCGTTGCGGTCGCGCTGGATGATGCCAAGGCCTTCGTGGAAGCGCGCCACACCGACGCCGCTGCGCGTGCGCAGTACCTCCTCCAGCGCCAGCACCTTGGCCTGGCTGCGGCAGATCAGCAGGAACTTGTCCTGCGGGTACCGTTCGAGCAGCGCAACCAGGGCGTCGACGCGCGGATCGTTGCAGTAGTCCACCTCGATCAGGGCTGGTGGTTGCAGGATGTCGGCGTGGAACTCGGCCAGCAGCGACAGCCGCGTGCTCTCCTCCAGCGTGTCGGCGTCCAGCAGGTGCCACTCGGGCAGGCGGTTGGGAAAACCGCCGATCCCGGCGCGCCGATTGCGGAACATCGCGCGACCGGTGCCGTGGCGATCGATCAGCGCCGCCAGCAATTCGCGTGCATTGGCCGGCCTGGTCGAGTCGGCCAACTGTGCGGTCAGCACGTCGTCACCGTGGAATTGCCCGGCCAGGGATTCGCGTTCGGCATCGTCGAGTGCCTCGCTGTCGAGCAGTTTGTCGGCGACTTTCGACAATGCCTGATAGGTGTCGGCCTCAGCCAGATAGCCGTCCAGATCGTGGTAGCGCTGTGGGTCGAGCAGACGCAGACGGGCGAAGTGTCCACTGCGGCCAAGCTGTTCGGGTGTGGCGGTGAGCAGGATCACGCCGGGAGTCGCTGCGGCCAGTTGCTCCACCATGGCATAGCGTGGACTGGTCGCCTCTGGCGACCAGGCGAGGTGGTGCGCCTCGTCCACCACCAGCAGATCCCACGGCGCATCGAGCAGCTGCCGGGCGTGCTTGGGCGAGCTTTCCAGAAAACTGAAGTCGGCGATCACCAACTGCTCGTCCTCGAACGGATTGCGGGCACCCACGGCCTGCTCGTCCTCCGATTGCGCCAGTGCCTCGCAGCGTTCCTCGTCGTAGATCGCAAAGCTGAGGTTGAACCGGCGCAGCAGCTCGACGAACCACTGGTAGACCAGCGTATCGGGCAGCAGCAGCAGCACTCGCGAGGCGCGTCCGGTGGCCAGCTGGCGGGCGATGATCATGCCCGCCTCGATGGTCTTGCCCAGACCGACCTCGTCGGCCAGCAGCACCCGCGGCGGCCGGCGCGCGGCAGCGATGCCGGCAACCCGCAGCTGGTGCGGCACCAGGCCGATCCGCGCGGCGCCCAGGCCCCATACCGGTGAACGCCGCGCCTCGGCGCGGCGTCGCAGGCCCTCCAGACGCAGTTCGAAGTTCGCGACCGGATCGGTGCGCCCGCCGATCAGACGATCATCGGCCTGACTCACGCTCTGCTCGTCGTCGAGCTGGCCTTCTTCCAGCTCGCGGCCTTCGCCGCGGTAGATCAGCAGTTCGTCACGGATCTCCACCCGCTCGACCAGGAACGCGATGCCTTTGCCGGCGACACGCTGACCGGCGCGGAATTCGGCGCGTAGCAACGGAGCGGAATCGATGGCGTAGGGTCGCAGCACGCCGGCCTTGGCAAACAGCACCTGCACCCCGCGTCCTTCGACGCGCAAGACGGTGCCGAGGCCGAGTTCGGGTTCGGCGGAGGAGATCCAGCGTTGACCAGGTACGAACATGCTGCAGCCGTTTTACATGAGGGCCGACAATTATCCGCCCCACGGCGCCCGCTGGGAACAGCTGGCCGCTTTTCGACGGCCTTCATGGCGTGGTTTGAGGTCGCGTAGGGTGAACGGCGGCGGCAATCTGCCCGCGGTGCAGTTTCGCGTGGACAACAGGGCAGTCCCAAAGACAGAAGAGGCCCCGCGCTTGCGCGCGGAGCCTCTCTTTTCATCTGATGGCCGATGGCTTGAAGACGCCGCCCGAAACCGGAGGCGCTGCGCCCCTATCGACTGCTGGCGGTTACCAGATATTCACCTGCTTGTCGGCTGGACGCACCATCGCATCGCCGGCCTTGCAGGCAAACGCCTTGGCGAACGCGGGCATGTTGGACGGCGCGCCGATCGCGCGCAGTGAGGCGGGTGCGTGCGGATCGGTGTTGAGCTGCAGCAGGGCCTGTTTCTCGCGGATGCTGCCGCGCCAGACGCGCGCCCAGTTCAAGAAGAAACGTTGATCCTGAGTGTAGCCGTCGATCTTCTGGCTGGCTTCCGCGGGGTTCTTCTTCAGGGCCACCTGCAACGCGTCGTAGCCGACGTTCAGGCCGCCCAGGTCGGCGATGTTCTCGCCCAGGGTGAGCTTGCCGTTGACGTGCGCGTCGGGCTTGTCCTTGATCGGCGTGTAGTCGTCGAACTGCTGCACCAGCTTGGCGGTGCGGGCGTCGAACTTCTCCCGGTCGGCCTTGCTCCACCAGTTGACGTTGTTGCCGGCGCCGTCGAACTGGCTGCCTTCGTCGTCGAAACCGTGACTGGATTCGTGGCCGATGACGGCGCCGATGCCGCCGTAGTTGATGGCGTCGTCGGCGCTGGCGTCGAAGAACGGCGGCTGCAGGATCGCGGCCGGGAAGTTGATCGTGTTGTCGGACGGGTTGTAGTAGGCGTTGACCGTCTGCGGGGTCATGCCCCATTCCTTGCGGTCGGTCGGCTTGCCGATCTTGCCGATGTCATAGTCGTAGTTGAACTTGGCCGCGGCCTCGAGATTGCCGTAGTAATTGTCGGGGCTGATGTTCAGGCCCGACCAGTCACGCCACTTGTCCGGATAGCCGATCTTCGGCAGGAAGGTGTCCCACTTGGCGATCGCCTTGGCCTTGGTTTCGGCGCTCATCCAGCCGAGGTTCTCGATCCGTGCCTTGAGCGCGTTGCGCACGTTGTCGACCAGCTCCTGTGCCCGTGCCTTGGCTTCGGGCTTGAATTCCTGCGCCACGTAGAGTTCGCCCAGGGCCATGCCCATGGAGCTATTGACCGCACGCAGAACACGCTTCCAGAGCGGCTTCTGCTCCGGAGTACCGGACAGCGTCTTGCCGTAGAACGCGAACTTGTTGTCCTGGAACGCCTTGCTCAGGTACGGCGCGGCGTCGTCGATGGTGTGGAAGCGCAGGTAGGCCTGCCACTGCGCCACCGGTGCCTTCGCCAGCAGCTTGTCGAATTCGGCGAAGAACTTCGGCTGCGACAGCGAGAAGCCCTTGTCGATGGTCACGTTCTGCGCCGCGAAGAACTTCTCCCAGCTGAAGTGCGGGGTGACCTTGTCGGCCTGCTTGACGCTGACGAAGTGGTACTGGTTTTCCGGCTTGCGCAGGTCGACCGGTGCCAGCGAGGCCTTGGCCAGGGCGGTCTCGAACGCCAGCACCTGGGTGGCCTGCTTCCCGGCGTCGGCAGCGGAGATGCCTGTCAACGCCAGTGTCTTGGCGATGTAGTCGGCGTAGCTGGCGCGGATATCCTTGTGTTTCGGATCCAGGTAATAGTCACGGGTCGGCAGACCCAGGCCACTCTGGAACGTGTAGGCAATCTGCATGTCGGCATGCTGGAAGTCGGCGCTGGCGCCAAACTGGAACACCTGCATGTCGCCATCGACGAAGCTCTTGTCGAGATAGTCGGCGACCTGCCTGCCGTTCTTCAGGCCGGCGATGGCCTCGAGCTTGGGCTTGATCGGATCGAAGCCGGCCTTTTCGATGGCGCTCTCGTTCATGCCCGACTGATACAGCCAGCCGATTTTCTGCTCGATCGAGCCGGCCTTGGCGGTGGCTGCGCTCTTGGCTGCGGCCTCGACGATGGCGTGCTGGGTCTTCAGGCTGTTGTCGGCCAGCTGGTCGAAGGCGCCCCAACGGCTGCGATCGGCCGGGATCGGGTTGGCGGCAACCCACTTGTCGTTGACGAAGCCGTTGAAGTCCTGGCAGGCATTGATGTTCTTGTCCAGTTCGCTGACGTCGAACGCGCTGGTGGGCACCGCTGCCGGTACCGCGGCCGTGGTGGCGCTCTTGGCTGGCGCTGTCGGCGCGGCGGCCTGCTCCTGCTTGCCGCAGGCGGACAGTGACAGGGCCAGGCTTACGGCCAGTGCCAGCGGCTTCAGATACTGCTTGGTCATGGAGTTCCCTCGATGTGGTTTTGCCGATGCGGCAGATCAGTTGTTGTCATTGGCCCGCCATCGGTATCCCCCCGAAAAGCAGCCATGCCTATCCAAGCTAGGTCAAACGTCACAGGCCAGACAGTGTCAAAGGTCAGGGGTGTCGGTGGATGCCGCGAGTTCGTCCATTACGTGTGGAAGCTGCCCGGAATCCAGCAGCACAGGATAGACGCTGGTCCATGGGCACAACTACGGCAGGGCGGACAGCAGACGCCGTCCGCGCGGTGACTTCATGTGTGAGGGATGTTTTGGTCCCGCCGCAACGCAGCGGGAGAGGCGGGCAGGGTATTGGGCGCCACCGCGCCACCGGAAATGATGAAGGCCATCGCCTGGTCCATCGTCCAGTCGGTCGGGGTCAGCTCATTCAGCGGCACCACGACCAGATAACCACCGGTGGGGTTCGGTGTGGTCGGGATGAACACCGCGGCCATCTCGCGCCCGCTGCCGTCCTCGAGCATTACCCGGGTGACGAAGCCGGCCACCTTCATGCCGCGGCGGGGAAACTCCACCAGCACCACTCGCTGCACGCCGGATGGCTTGTTCTGCAGCACCGTCATCAGTTTCTTGGTGCCGCCGTAGATCGTCTGGACTACCGGAATACGCGCCAGCAGGCTGTCGAACGCATGGATGAAACGCTGTCCGATCACCCGGTTCGCGATGAAGCCAAGCAGGTACAGCAACGCCAGCGTGCTCACCAATGCGACGCTGAAGGTCAGCCATTCCGTCTTCATCGACTCGGCTGCACGCGGCGCCACCAGCGCCACCGCATTCAGCAGCGCGGCCACTATCGGCGCACCGATGCCGGCCAACATGCCGAGCACGAACTTGAACACCAGCCAGGTCACCCACAGCGGGATGAAGGTGAGCAGGCCGGTGAGCAGGTAGCGTTTGAGGCGGAGGGGTTGCATGGGGTGCTTGCTCTGATGAAGTCCATGACATTGTAGGCGTACCAGCCAGTTCGTCGCCGATGCCGTCCCGCGACGGCGTTGTGATTTTTTTCGCGCCGCTGCGAATCATGAGTTGAACACCAGGGAAGCGCCGGCTCGCCATGAAAGTCAGACTTCAGAAGCACCGTTTCGAAATACTGCTGCGCGAGCACGGTCGGGTGATCTTCAAAGTAGCGGCGATCTATGCCCGAGAGCCGGAGGAGCGGCGCGACCTGGCGCAGGAAATTAGCGTGCAGCTGTGGCGATCCTTTGCGCGCTATGACGAACGACAGGCGAAGTTCTCGACGTGGCTGTACCGGATCGCGCTGAACGTGGCGATCTCGCAGCTGCGGCGTGAGCGGCGCCCGGGAGCTGATCGGTTCGAGCCGCTGGAGGCGCATCACCTGGAGAGCATCGGCGGCGGCCAGACGATCGCCGAGCAGGACGAACGACTGGTGGCGCTGTATGCGTTCATCGGCCAGCTCGATCCGCTGAACCGGGCGTTGATTCTGCTGTACCTGGAGGATCGCGGCTATGCCGAGATCGCCGAGATCCTCGGTATCAGCGAAACCAATGTCGCGACCAAGATCAGTCGTATCAAGCAGAAACTGCGCGGCCAGATGACCGCGGGGGCATCCACCGGAGCATGAGCATGGAACTCGATGAGATGAAACTTGCCTGGCAAGCGCTTGATCGCCGGCTGGACAAGCAGTACGCGCTCAACCTGCAACTGTTTCGCGATGGCCGGATGGACAAGCTGCGGCGCGGGTTGCGGCCGCTGGTCTGGGGACAGGCGATCCAGATGCTGCTGGGTTTGTTGCTGGTCGGTGTGGCGGTCGCGTTCTGGACCACGCACTGGCATGTCGTGCATCTTCTGGTCTGTGCTTTGCTGGTGCATCTGTACGGAGTGCTGCTGATCGCATTTGCTGCGCGGAACCTGTATCTGATCCAGCGGATCGACCACGCCGCTCCGGTGCTGCTGATCCAGCGCCAGCTGGCGGACCTTCGTGCATGGCGCGTGGGGGTGGAGGCGCCGGTGAACGCCATCCTCGGCTGCTTCGTCTGGATTCCGGTGCTGTGGATGAATCTGGCGTGGTACGGGTTCGATCTGTGGTCACGAACATTCCTCTACTGGTCGATCAGCAGCAGTCTGGTCGGGGTGGCGATCGTCGTTCTGGTGGTCTGGCTGATGCGTCGTTCGGGCATGGCGCGCAGGATTGAAGACAATGCAGCAGGCCACAGTATCCGGAAGGCCGAAGCAGTGCTCGATGAAATATCCCGCTTCGAGCAGGAGTGAGGCTTCGGGCACCGGTGGGAGCGGCTTCAGCCGCGATGCGTTGGGCTTCCGGTTGGTTTCGGGCAAGAGCATCGCGGCTGTAGCCGCTCCTGCAATCCGGGTTACGGCTCAACGCGCCTTCGGCTTCAGTCTGACGTAGATCTGCTTGCGCACGACGGCGATCACCTCGCCGGAGGCGGTCTTCACCTCGGTCTCGAACCAGCGCAGCACTTTCTCGCCACCGGCGGCGGCCGTGCGCAATTCGTCGATGACGGTCGGCTCCAGCTTGAAGTGGGCGTAGACGTCCTCGCGGCCGGGTGCCACGAAGTCGATCGCGCCGGCCTTGTCCCACACGTAGTGTTCGTGGCCGAGCTGGTGCATCACCAGCAGCATCCAGAATGGATCGACCATCGCGAACAGGTTGCCGCCGAACTGGGTGCGCACGTAGTTGCGGTTCCACGGGCGCAACCGCAGCACCACGCGCGCCTCGGTCCAGTCCTCGTCGAGCGACTGCAGTCGGATCGAGTTGCACAGGAACGGCGGCCACAGGTTGAGCAGGCGGCGGAAGGTGGATGCGCGCATGGCGTCGATTCTGAATGGGAATCACGGCATCTTACCCGAGCATACGCTGAGGTATGGAGCGGGTCTTGCGACCGACGTTCCTCCGTTCCCCGCGACCAGAGGGAGTCCCCTCTTCGGGATTCCCCTTGAGCAAGGGAGTCCCTGTTCGCGACTCCCCGTCAAACTCAGAACAGCAGCGAAGCCATCCTGCGCCGATAGCGACTGACCAGCTCGGCATCGTCCAGGGTGGCAAACGCGGCCAGCAGGCGCTTCTTGGCCTGGCCGTCGTTCCACTGGCGGGCGTGTTGCAGGATGTGCAGGAACTGGTCGAGCGCGGCGGTGGCGTCGCCCTGCAGCAGCAGCCGCACGCCGAGCAGGTCACGCGCGGCCCAGTCTGCGTCATCTGCCGCCACGCGCTGCTGCAATTCGGCCAGCTCGGGCGCATCTTCCATCGCGCGCGCCAGATCGATCTGATTGTGCAGGCGTATCGCCCGCGCATCAGTGGAGAGGTTGGCCGGCAATGCGGTCAGCTCCGCCTCGGCGGCGTCGATGTGGCCCATGCGCATCAGCGCCAGGGCCAGTTCGAGCTTCCATTCGGGCTTGTTCGGCTCGGCGGCGATCGCCTGCTGCAGCCGGGTGATCGCCTGTTCAGGAGTTTCCTCTGCGGCCTCGCTGACCTCGTCAGTTTGCTCGGCAGCCGGTGCCGCTTCCAGTGGCTGCAGATGACGCGACAGGAATTCGCGCAGCTGGCTTTCCGGCAGCACACCGGTGAAGCCGTCGAGCACCTGGCCGTCTTTCACCAGCACTACGGTGGGCACGCTGCGGATGCCGAACATGCCGGCCAGCTCCTGCTGCGTGTCGACATCCACCTTGCCCAGCCGGAACGCGCCATTGTAGTCGGCAGCGAGCTTTTCCAGCATCGGCCCAAGCGTCTTGCAGGGCTCGCACCAGGTCGCCCAGAAATCCACCAGTACCGGTGTGGTCAAGGAGGCCTGCAATACCTCGGCTTCGAAACTTTCTTGCACCACATCGAAGACGTGGTCGGGATGGCTTGCGGCGTTCACGGGAAACTCCAGTTCGACGGATGCCGTTCAGATCAGGGCAGCGCCGAGCATATCAAGCCGTTACAGGCGCGTTGTGTCCATATTTGCGAGAATCCGCGCATGCCCTCGCCCGACCGTACCCTTGACCGCATCGCCGACCTGCCTCCCGCGGCGCTGGTGATCTGCGAGCATTGCGACACGGTGCACCGTCGGCGCTCGCTGGTGCACGGCGAGAAGGCGTACTGCGTACGCTGCGCCGCGTTGCTGGAGCAGCACCAGTGGCTGAGCGTCAATGCCATGCTGGCGCTGGTGCTGACGGCGATCATCGTGTTCGTGCAGGCCAATGTCTGGCCGATCGTGACGCTGAGCCTCAATGGCCAGGACAGCAGCGCCACGTTGTGGGGCACGATCGTTGCCATGTGGCAGCAGCAGGCCCAGGTGGTTTCGTTGCTCGCCGCGATCACCCTGTTCTTCTTTCCGATGCTGAAGATGCTGCTGCTGGGCTGGTTGCTGTGGTTTGCCCGCGGCGGCCGGCGGGCACCGGGGTTCGTGCCGATCATGGTGGCGCTGCACTACATCGGGCCGTGGACGATGAGCGAGGTGTTCGTGCTGGGCGCGCTGGTGGCAATCGTCAAGGCCCATGTGTATTTCGATGTGGTGGCTGACCCGGGCATCTATGCCTAT
>JAPHUU010000360.1 GCA_026193555.1 Rhodanobacter sp. | reverse complement strand
GTCGGCGAACGGCACTATGCCCTCGCACAGGAGATTCGCAGCACGCTGGCGCAATACGCTGAACTCAAGGACATCATCGCGATGCTCGGCCTCGAACAGCTGTCGCCGGAGGACCGCAAGGTGGTCGCCCGCGCGCGCCGACTGGAGCGCTTCCTCACCCAGCCGTTCTTTACCACCGAGCAATTCAGCGGCCTCAAGGGCCGGCTGGTCAGTCTGCACGATGCGCTGGATGGCTGCGAACGCATCCTGCGCGACGAATTCAAGGACTATCCCGAGAGTGCGCTGTACATGATCGGGGCGATCAACGAGGCAAAGGAAAAGTTGCATGCACGCCCGCCGGGTGCCGCGGAAGCCGCGACCGGCCCGGCGGCATCGGCCTCTGTCGCGAAGGCGACCGAGAGTCAGCAACCATGAACCTCCATATCCTCCTGCCCTTCCAGATCTTCGCCAGCGCGACTGACGTATTGCGGGTGGTGGCGGAGACGTCGCAGGGCTCGTTCGGTCTGCTGCCGCATCGCCTCGACTGTGTGGCGGCACTCGTGCCGGGCATCCTGACCTATGAAACCGAAGCCGATGGCGAAGTCTTCGTGGCCGTCGACGGAGGCGTGCTGGTGAAGAACGGCGCGGAGGTACTGGTTTCGGTGCGCCGTGCGCTGGGTGGTGCCGACTTGGGCCAGTTGCACACCGCGGTGGAGCAGGAGTTCCTGGCCGTGGACGAGCACGAAATGAGCACAAGAGCCGTGATGGCGAAACTGGAAAGCGCATTCTTGCGTCGATTTGCGGCGTTTCGGCATGAATGACAAACCGACCCGCAAGCCCGCCCCGAGCGAGGAGACTTTCGCCGATCAGGTGGGCTCCAAGGCGACGCGCAAGCTGAAGGCCCGCCGCCACGCTGCGCAGGGTGTCTGGTTCGGACTGGGCATGATGGGTTTGATCGGCTGGTCGGTATCGGTACCTACCCTGCTTGGCGCGGCCATCGGCCTGTGGCTGGACCGCCACCATGCCGGCGCGCACTCCTGGACACTGGCGCTGCTGGTAGCCGGCCTGATGATCGGGTGCTTCAGCGCGTGGCGCTGGGTCGCCAAGGAAGACAAGGCCATGCGCGACGAACGTGACGAATCCGGGGAGCAGCAAGATGACGATGCATGAGGTACTGATGTTGACCCTGGCAGGCTTGGCGGGTCTGCCGCTCGGGGCGATCTTCTTCGGCGGTCTGTGGTGGACGATCCGCCGGCTTGCCACGTCACGGCGACCGGCGCTCTGGTTGCTCGCCAGCCTGCTGCTGCGGATGAGCATCCTCCTGGGCGGGTTCTACCTTGTCGGGCGTGAGGACTGGCAGCGATTTCTGGCTTGCATGGCCGGGGTACTGGTTGCCCGTTTCCTGGTGATCCGGCTGACACGTGCGCCGCTGCCGCCGGCCAGCTTGCAACCACAGGAGGCGCGCGATGCACCTTACCCCCGATGAAATCATCCTCTGGCAGTACGGATTTCTGAAACTCAACGCCACCATCGTGTTCACCTGGGCATTGATGCTGCTGATGGCCCTGGGCTCGAAACTCGTCACACGAAGGCTCTCCCACGATCTGCAACGCTCGCGCTGGCAGAACCTGCTGGAAATCGTGGTCACCACGATCCAGAAGCAGGTTACGGACGTCGGTCTTCGCCATGCCAGAAAGTACCTGCCCTTTGTCGGCACGCTGTTCCTTTTCATTGCGATGGCCAATCTGTGCACCATCCTTCCCGGCTACATACCGCCTACCTCATCGCTGTCGACCACGGCGGCGCTGGCGTTGTGCGTCTTTGTCGCCGTGCCGCTGTTCGGCATTCTGGATCGGGGCCTTCGCGGCTACCTGAAGTCCTACATCACGCCGAGCGTGATCATGCTGCCTTTCAACATCATCAGCGAGCTGTCGCGCACGCTGGCGCTGGCCGTGCGGCTGTTCGGCAACATGATGAGCGGCGCGATGATCATCGGCATCCTGCTCACCATCACCCCATTCTTCTTTCCGATCGTGATGACCGCCCTGGGCCTGCTCACCGGCATGGTGCAGGCCTATATTTTCAGCGTCCTGGCCACGGTGTATATCGCCGCTGCGATGGGCACCCGACGGGCGAAAAGCGACCCCGCCACCAGCCCCGGTTCGAACGCCTGAAACGACCGTGACACTCACAGGAGGACACACCATGGACAGCATGACAATCATTGCGGTGGCATCCATTGTCATCGCCGGCATCACCACCAGTTTCGGTGCGCTGGGACCGGCACTGGCGGAAGGCCGTGCCGTCGCCACCGCGATGACGTCGCTGGCGCAGCAGCCCGATGCCTCCACCACCATCACCCGGACCCTGTTTGTCGGCGTGGCAATGATCGAGTCCACCGCGATCTACTGCTTCGTGGTGTCGATGATACTGATCTTCGCCAACCCGTTCTGGAACCACTTCATCACCCAGGCCGCGGGAAAGTAGGCGATGCTCATCGACTGGTTCACCGTCGGCGCGCAGGTACTCAACTTCCTCATCCTGGTGTGGTTGATGAAGCGCTTCCTGTATCAGCCGATCCTCAACGCGATCGATGCGCGTGAGCAACGCATTGCCGCCGAGATTGCCGACGCCGACGCAAAGAGGGCCGACGCGCAGAAGGAGCGCGAGGATTTCCGGCAGCGGAACGAGGCATTTGACCAGCAACGTGCGGCCCTTCTCGGCAAGGCCCGGGATGGGGCGAAGGCCGAGCATCAACGCTTGCTCGACGAAGCGAGGAGGACGGTCGATGCGCTGGAGGCCACGCAAAGGGAGGCACTGGACAACGACGCCAGGGAGCTCAACCAGACGATCAGCCGGCGTGCCCAGCAGGAAGTGTTCGCGATTGCCCGCAAGGCGCTGGGCGACCTTGCCGGAAGCAGCCTGGAAGAACGCCTTGCCGACGTGTTCACCCGCCGCCTCCGGGCGCTCGATGACCCGACCCTGGCCGATCTCGCCGAAACGCTTCGCGGTGCATCCAAACCCGCGCTGCTGCGCAGCGCATTCGACTTGCCAGCGCAACAGCGCGAGGCCATAAAAAAGGCGCTCGACGAAACCCTGTCCGCGGATGTGCGGCTGCGCTTCGAGACCGCACCGAACCTGATCGGCGGCATCGAGTTGACCGCCAACGGACAGAAAGTGGCCTGGAGCATCGCCGATTACCTCTCCGCGCTGGAAACGGGCATCCGCGAGATTCTCGACGCGCAAGCCGATCGAACGCCGGAATCGCCACCCACCGGGGCAACTCCGACCCCGCCCCATTCCGCATCACCCAAACGATGAACAGCCAGCCGCAAAACCTGCAGGATGTACTCGACCAGACCTTCTCCGCGATCAGCCACGGGCGGACCGCCTTTGCGCCCGGGCTGACCCTGCAGGAGGTCGGTACGGTCACCGCCGTGTCCACCGGCATTGCCATGGTTTCCGGCCTGCCCAGTGCCGGCTTCGAGGAGATTCTGGCGTTTCCCGGCGGCCTGTTCGGCATCGCGTTCAATCTGGACGAAGACGAGATCGGCGTGGTGCTGCTCGACGACTATTCACGGCTGCACACGGGTGACGAGGTACGACGCACGGGGCGGGTCATGGATGTGGCGGTGGGCAACGCGTTGCTGGGGCGGGTGATCGATCCGCTCGGACGCCCGCTCGATGGCAAGGGAGCGGTGATGGCCAGCAAACGCCTGCCGATCGAGCGCCCCGCCGCATCGATCATGGATCGCGCGCCGGTCGCCGAGCCGCTGCAGACCGGCCTCAAGGTCATCGATGCGCTGATCCCGATCGGCCGCGGTCAGCGCGAACTGATCCTCGGCGACCGCCAGACCGGGAAGACCGCGGTCGCGATCGACACCATCCTCAACCAGCGTGGCCGCGATGTCCTGTGCATCTACTGCGTCATCGGCCAGCGCGCCGCCGCCGTCGCCAAGACGCTGGCCGTGCTGCGCCAGCAGGGCGCGATGGCCTACACCGTGATGCTCGTCACCGAGGGCAACGATTCGCCCGGCCTCACCTACATCGCACCCTACGCCGCCACCAGCATCGCCGAGCACTTCATGGAAGCGGGGCGCGACGTGCTGATCGTCTATGACGATCTCACCCAGCACGCACGCGCGTACCGCGAGCTGTCCCTGCTGCTGCGAAGGCCACCGGGCCGCGAAGCGTTTCCGGGCGACATCTTCTACATCCATTCGCGGTTGCTTGAGCGAGCCACCCACCTGTGCGAAGAGCGCGGCGGCGGTTCGCTCACGGCGCTGCCGATCATCGAGACCGAGGCGCAGAACATTGCCGCCTACATCCCGACCAACCTGATCTCGATCACCGACGGGCAGATCTACCTGTCGCCGTCGTTGTTCGAGCTGGGCGTACTGCCCGCCGTCGACGTCGGCAAATCCGTCTCGCGGGTGGGTGGCAAGGCGCAGCGTGCCGCCTACCGCGCCGTCGCCGGTGACCTGAAACTGGCCTATGCCCAGTTCGAGGAGCTGGAAACCTTTGCCCGCTTCGGTGCCCGCCTGGACGAGGATACCCGCCGCACCATCGAGCATGGACGCCGGATCCGCGCCTGCCTCAAGCAGTCCGAATTCTCGCCGGTATCGGTGCCCGCCCAGATCGCGATTCTGCTGGCGTTGACGGAAGGCCTTTTCGACCAGGTGCCGATGGCGCGGATGCCCGCCGCCGAGCAGGCGGTGCATGAGGCGGCGGCAACGATTCCGGCGGAGGTGTGCTCGCGATTCGAGGTCGCTACCCGATTGAGCGACGAGGATCGCCAGGCAATCCTCGCGCTTGCCCGCCAGGCACTTGCCCGCTTCCAGCCCGCCGCCGGACGCATGCCGGAAGCGGCGGCGAAGTCGCGAGAGACATCATGAGCGACACGACTGTCAGCCTGCGCCGAAAGATCAGCAGCGCCAGCGACCTGCAGTCCGTCGTGCGCACGATGAAGGCGCTGGCCGCCTCGAATATCGACCAGTACGAGCGGTCCGTGCGGGCGCTGGTCGACTACTACCGCACCGTGGAGCTTGGTCTGAGTGTCTGTCTGCGCGGCAGTGCCGGTTCGATGGCATGGATAACCCAGGCGGCAGGGCCCGCTGATGCGGCGGAGATCGGTGCCGTGGTGTTCGGCTCCGACCAGGGACTGGTGGGCCAGTTCAATGACGTGGTGGTCGACTTTGCCATTGAGGCGCTTGCCGCCCTGCCGGGCCAGCCGCTGGTCTGGGCTGTCGGCGAACGCGTCCATGCTCGACTGACGGACTCCGGCCTGCCTGTGGCCGGGCTGTTCGGCGTGCCCAATTCGGTCAAGGCCATTACCCCGCTGATCGGTCGGATACTGATGGAAAGCGAGCAACGGCAGGGCCAGGGCAAGGCCGTCGAACTCCATCTTTTCTACAACCGCCCGATGAGCGGTGCCGTCTATACGCCGGTCACCCAGCGACTGCTGCCGCTGGACGAAAGCTGGGGCCGCCGCCTGGCCGAACTGCCCTGGCCGACCGCCAAACTGCCCGAGGTGCTGGGCCATCCCCTGCAAACCCTGCAGGTGCTCCTTCGCGAATACCTGTTCGTCTCGCTGTTCCGCGCCTGCGCCGAATCCCTTGCCAGCGAAAACGCCAGCCGGCTGGCCGCGATGCAGCGCGCCGACAGGAACATCGACGAACTGCTCACCACGCTCAACGACAACTTCCACCGGCTGCGGCAGGACAGCATCGACGAGGAATTGTTTGACGTGATCGCGGGGTTCGAGGCGTTGATCGGTCGGCAGCGGTGATCGCGAAAATGCCTGATGATCACGCGGGTGATCCTGCGTGTCCTGCCGGCAGTCACTTTCTCGCTAGCACCAACTCGCCGCGCCGGCCGCCGGAGAGCGGATCAGCTCATTGATGTTTGCCTCGATGACACCATAGCCAATGTTCCCGTACAGCTTTTGTCGGCCCTCATTGAGAATGAAGGTGGGGCTGCCCTGAACCATCAGTCTTTGCTGCTCTCGGCGATCCGCTTCCAGGTCGGCATGGGCCATCCCGCTGTCGATCACCTCCCGAACGTCACTGACAGATACGCCGACAGCCTCCAACGTGGCCTTCAATACTGACCATCTGCTGACATCAAGACATCGTTCAAAGAATGCAAGCCGCAGCTCATGCAAGACCGGCCTGCATTGGCGCTGTTCGACCCGCTGAACGGCCTTCATCAAGATGTGGGCCGGGGTGGATGATGCAGGCCGGTCGCGTTGCCAGATTTGGGGATGAAGCCTGACATGGTCAAACCCGGATACGGCTTCGTGGAGGTGCTTCCCGAATCCCGCATAACCACCACGTTGGGCCCACCCTGCTCCAACGGTATGCGCGGTATCGCCGAATACCGAACAGAATCGGTAGTCAATGGACACCTTGTCGGAGAACCGCTCTGCAACTTCGTCAACCCGTGCCTGGGATATATGTGCCCACACACAAAGAACGTCGGAATAGTAAGTTAGTGCAAGGTTGTCGGCCATTGTCCCAGTCCAATAAAAGGCATGTCTCTATATTGTGCGTCGCGACGCCACGATTGCCCGATCGGCAGATGCTCCTCGTGCCGCCTCGCCTCGAAATCGCTCAACCGTTGCTCGGCCTCCGCGGCGGCGGCGCAGGCGCGGAGGCACTTCAACTCGGCCACCACCTCGTTGCCGTTTCCACGACATGTGGTTCAAGCTGAGCCGACGGCAGGTGCTGATGCAAAAGCGCGGCCTCGGCGATTCGACGAGGCCGCGCATGTGAGGTGCGCGTTTGCAGATTTATCGTCGGTGCTGGATGCGCGACGTGTCATTTGCTAGCGATTCCCACCACCGCCCTTGTTCTTGTCTTTCTCGCCCTTGTCTCTGTCGGACCGGCCCTTCGCGCCCTTGTTGTCGGCGCCCCGGCCTTTCTGCGCAGGCCGCGAACGCTGCGGTTGCTGCCGGACATTCTGCTGCTGTTGCTGCCGGTTGCGCGATTCTGCGGCATGGCGACGCTGTTCAAAAATCTTCCGGCTCACGGTTTCGCGTGGCTGGTAGCGATAACTACGGGACTCAATCGAATGCTGTTGATTCAACTCACGGGGATAGCGGCTGCCGGTGTAATTCCGTTGATAGGTTGGCAACGGCGCAGCCCCGGGCACGGAGCGACGGTTCCATGTATCCCACCCGCTGCGCTGCCGTTCCCAATCGCGGCCCCAGTGTTCGCCCCAGCGTGGGGCGGCGTCGGAACGCCAGCCACGAAAATACGAGGGCGGGCGGCGGTAGTAGCGCACTGGAACGCGCAGCACGAACAACGGCACAAATGCGGGCTCGATCAGGTCCCACGGGCCGTTGTACCAGCTGCTCGAATACCAGTTGTCGTTCTGGAATACCCAGTACAAACCATCGTAGAAGAAGTAATTCGAATCCACACGCGGGTCGTAATAGACCGGATAGCCCGGAATGCGGACCAGCCTCGGGTACGTCGACATGACGAATCCGATGTTGACGCCGCGGTGTCCGATGCTGATGCTGAGCTGGTCCTGAGCCTGAGTCGAGATCGCCGGATAGAGAAGCATCGTTATGGCAAGAATCAAGTAACGCATGGCCTGACCTCCAGTTTGATGACTCGCTGGGCCGCCGTTCCTGATGTCCGGAATGTTCGCAAACAGCATTCCGGATCGGTTCGCTGGCTCACATGGAACGGCGCCACGTCCCGTTTTCCTTGGGCGAACTCATCCCCTTGCGCCAGAGATACCGACAAGAACCATAGCTTGGTGCCGGAATGGCCGAGTTGCGCAAGATCAATTAATCGCGCGGCGCCGGCGCGCTTGTGCGCCGCCGCAAACAGGGGATCCCTGCGGCATTCGGCCCCGACATCACCTGGCGGGCGGGCAGCTTCGCGGCGGCACAACGAGCCAATGCAACAAGCAGGCGTCGGTCACGCTTGTCCGTACCGGCGTCGACTCAACCCGCCTCGATATGCCGCAACAGCAGTCGTGCGCTCTCGCGCCCCTGCCAGTCGTTGATGCCCAGCTCGTACACCGCGCGCAACTGCGGCGGTGGCGGTGTGCCGTGATAGGCGTTGAACATCACCGCGTCGTGCAGCGAGCCGTCGCGGGGGTCGCGCAGTTGCAGGCGCAGGTGACGCTCGCCCATCACTTTCCAGCTGGTGCATTCGAAGCGGTTGTCGAACAGCGGCTCGGGGAACGCCTGCCCCCACGGTCCGGCGTAGCGCAGTTGCCGCGCCAGCGCCAGCGAGAGCGCGCCAACGGGCAGCTCGCCATCGGTGTAGAGCACGGCCTGCAGCTGCTCGGCGTCGATCAGCTCGCGGGCGATAGCATCGAATGCGGCCGCAAAACGCGGGTAGTCGCCGGCCTTGAGGCTCAGTCCGGCGGCCATTGCATGGCCGCCGAAGCGCTCGATCAGACCGGGATGGCGGGCATCGATGACGGCCAGCGCATCGCGGATGTGGAAGCCGGCGATCGAGCGCGCCGAGCCGCGCAGGTCTTCGCCGTCGTCCTCGCTGGCCGGCGAAAACGCGATCACCGGGCGATGCAGCTTGTCCTTCAGTTTCGACGCGACCAGCCCGATCACGCCGGCGTGCCAGCTCGGTTCGTACAGCGTCACGCCGACCGCCTCGGTGTGGCTGGCGACAGCCACCATCCGCTCGGCCT
>JAPHUU010000394.1 GCA_026193555.1 Rhodanobacter sp. | reverse complement strand
TCGGCGTCGCCGCGGTCGCCACGGCCGCACCCGCGGGCGGCAGCATGAAGGGCGCCAAGATGGACATGGTCAAGTGCTATGGCATCAATGCGGCGCACAAGAACGACTGCAAGTCCGTCGGTCATTCCTGCGCGGGCCAGGATGCCACGGCGCGTGATCCGAATGCGTTCGTCGCCGTGCCGGCCGGACTGTGCGAGAAGATCGACGGCGGCGCGACCAGCCCGGCCGACAAGGGCTGAGCGAGAGCATGAACGACGCGCTGCTCCGTGTGCAGCATCCGATCCCGGCAGCCGCCGGGATCGGCTTGCGCGCACCACACATGGCACAGGTGCTGGCCGAGCGGCCGCCGGTGCCATGGTTTGAGGTACATAGCGAGAATTACTTCTGCGCAGGCGGCGCCGCGCATGCCGCACTGGAGCGGATCCGCCGCGATTACCCGTTGAGCCTGCATGGTGTCGGCCTGTCGCTGGGCTCGGCCGATGCACTCGATCGTGCCCACCTCACCACGCTGCGCCGCCTGGTCGAGCGGTATCAGCCGGCGCTGGTTTCCGACCATATCTGCTGGGGCACGATCGGCGCGGTGCACCTGAACGACCTGCTGCCCCTGCCATGCACGACGGAGGCGCTGGAGCTGATGGTCTCGCGGGTGCAGCAGGTGCAGGACGCGCTGGGCCGGGAGTTTCTGGTGGAGAACGTATCGAGCTATCTGAGCTTCCGCGATGCGGAAATGCCGGAGTCGACGTTTGTTGCCGAACTGGTACGGCGCAGCGGTTGCGGTCTGTTGCTGGATGTGAACAACGTCTACGTCAACAGCGTCAACCACGGGTTCGATCCGTCTTCCTACCTGCGCGCCATGCCGCATGGCTCGGTGCGCGAGATTCATCTGGCCGGATTCACCCGCAAGGAACACTTGCCCGTGCCGCTGCTGATCGACAGCCACAGCCGTCCGGTGGCCGATGCGGTGTGGTCGCTTTATGAGGAAGCGCTGGCGTTGTGCGGGCCGCAGCCGACCCTGATCGAATGGGATCAGGACATCCCCGGACTGGAGGTGCTGCTGGCCGAGGCCGGCCGCGCCGAGGAGAGGATGCATGCCTGCCGCACCGCGTTTGCATGAACTGCAGCAGGGGATCGCCGACGCTCTGCTGGGGCGTGGCGATGCGGTGGCCGCGTGGGTGGTCGGCGCCGGGCTCGATCCGGCGGCCCGACTTCGGGTCTACCGCAATGCAGTCGCCGGCACACTGACCGCCGCCCTGCGCGACAGCTATCCCACCGTGCTGGCGCTGGTCGGCGAGGACTTCTTCGAGGCGATGGCCGCGCGCTACCGGCTGCAGCATCCATCGCGCTGCGGCAACCTGCAGCAGTTCGGCGGCGCACTGGCCGGGTTTCTCCAGGACATGCCGGAGGCGCAGCGCCTGGACTATCTGCCGGACGTGGCGCGGCTGGACTGGTTGCGCCAGTTGGCGGCCCTGGCAGCCGATGCGTTGCCGGTCGATGCCGCGCGAAGTGCGATGGCGGCGATGGCGGCAGCGGATGCGCTGCGGGTCAGGCTGCATCCGAGCGTGCAGCTCTTGCGCAGCCGGTTCGCGGTACTGAGCCTGTGGCAATGGTGTCGGGCGCCTTCCGCTGCGGCGGCTCCCCGCGTGGATGGCACCGGCGAACAGGTGCTGCTGTGGCGCGATGGCGGGGAGGTGGCGATGGCCTCGCTCGATCCGGCCACGTTCCGCTGTGTCGAGCGGCTGGGCGCCGGCGATGACGTCGCCTCGGCATGGACGGCGGCCGTCGAAACGGACCCGGACTTCGATCTCGAACCCTGTCTGCGCGATCTGCTGGCGCAGGGATTGATCGTGGCATTCATCCCCCAGGAGAGCGACGCATGAACAAGCTGATTGACGGTATGTCCGACCACTACCAACGGCTGGCACGGGCCTTGTCCGGGCTGGGTCCGCTGGTGCTCGTGCTGTTCCGGCTATGGGTGGCGCTGGCGTTCTGGCGCGCAGGGGTGGTGAAGTTCGAGGACCCGACGGGTACCTCCTACCTGTTCAACTACGAGTACCACGTGCCGTTGCTGTCCGGCGACATGGCCGCATTCGTGGGCACATGGATCGAACTGATCGCGCCATGGTTCCTGCTGCTGGGGCTGGGTGGCCGCCTGACGGCGGCCTTCCTGTTCGTCTACAACCTCATGGCGGTGATCTCCTATCCGGATCTGTGGCCGCATGGTTTCTGGCTCGGCCTGATCGGCAGCGACTTCAACGACCACAAGATCTGGGCCATGATGCTGCTGGCGGTGATCGCCTGGGGGCCCGGTGCGCTGTCGCTCGATCGGGTCCTTGGGCGATTCCGGCCCCATGCCCACCGGGGCAACGGCGCGGATGTCACAGCGCGGGCAGGGTAGCTGGTCAAGCCAGGCAATCCGTTTGAATCCTTTGATGCGTCGGCGCCCTCCATGGGATGAGCGAGTCGGAATCTCCGCCGTTACACGATTGAGCAACCGCGCACAGGTGCCCCATGCGACATGACCCGATGCTTCTGGAATCCGCACGACAGGGCAACCTCGCCGCCGTCGAACGGTTGCTGGCTGTCTGCCGACCCGATCTGCGGCGCATTGCGCAATCGCAATGCGCCAGCAGCGTGGATCCGGATGATGCGGTGCAGGAGTCGTTGATACTGATCCATCGCCGACTCGGCACGCTGCGCACGATCGCGTCGTTTCCTGCATGGACCTTTTCGATCGTGCGCCGTGAATGCTATCGGTTGTTGCGCGCGATGCGCGGGGAAGTCGCGTTGCCGGAGTCCGATCACGCCATCTTCATCTATGCCGAGCACCCTGATCTGCGATACGACCTCGCGGCCGCCATTCAATCACTGCCGGAAAAATACCGGGAAGCGATCATTCTTCGTGATTTCGAGGAGTACTCGATCACCGAGATCGCCGATCGGCTGCTGCTGACACGCGAGGCGGTCAAGAGTCGCATTCATCGCGGCCGCCAGATGGTTCAGGAGTATCTGAAGGACTGATCGTCGCTGCACTCGTAGAGCCACTCCCGATTCTCCGAATCGACCACACGAAGGGAAATGCCATGAATACCTATGCTCGCGCCATGATCGCCGGTTTTGTCGCCACCGTAGTGCTTTCGGTGCTGATGCTGATGAAATCCATGATGGGAGTGATGCCCGGACTCGACGTCATCGCCATGCTCACCGGCATGGCCCACGGCATGATGGGCCTGCCCGCGAACCCGCTCATCGGCTGGGTGTTGCACTTCATGATTGGCACCGTGCTGTGGGGCATCGGTTTCGCGCTGCTGTACAAGGTATTGCCCGGCGGCGGATCGGTGGGCAAGGGCATCGTGTTCGGCGTACTGGCGTGGGTGCTGATGATGCTGGTCCCGATGCCGATGGCCGGGGCCGGTCTGTTCGGCATGAAGATGGGCATGATGGCGCCGGTGATGACGCTGGTGCTGCACCTGATCTGGGGTGCAGTACTCGGTGCCACCTACAGCAGCCTTGGCCGCTCCACCGCCACCGCCACCGCCTGAGGCCACGGGCGATCGTCACCCGCGGCGCCGCTCTGTGTGCGTCGCGGGCCCTGGTTCATCTGGCATCCTGGTTTCACTGGCCCTGTACGCATGAAAAACAGCACTACGACCATTCGCTGGCTGATCGTCATCGGGCTGCTCGGTGCGGTCGTCGCCTTCTTCGCGCTGGGCTGGCAGCACCAGTTCAGTCTTGACGCACTGAAGGCGCATCAGCACGCGCTCGACGCTTATCGACAAGCCCATCCGTGGCTGCTCGGTGCGGGATTTTTCCTGGTCTACGTGGTGGTTACCGCGCTGTCGCTGCCGGCGGCCGCGCTGCTGACCCTGGCCGGTGG
>JAPHUU010000297.1 GCA_026193555.1 Rhodanobacter sp. | reverse complement strand
GGGCGAAACGGTGTTGACGGTGATGCCGAACTTCGCGTTTTCCTGCGCCAGCGAGATCGAGAAGCCATGCATGCCGGCCTTGGCGGCGGCGTAATTGGCCTGGCCGTACTGGCCCTTCTGGCCGTTGATCGAGCTGATCTGCACGATGCGGCCCCACTTGCGCGCGCGCATGCCCTCGATCACCGGACGGGTGACGTTGAAGCAGGCGTTCAAGTTGGTGTTGATCACATCCATCCACTGCTGGTAATTCATCTTGTGGAAGGTGGAGTCGCGGGTGATGCCCGCGTTGTTGATCAGGATGTCCACCGGCCCGGACTTCTCCTCGATCGCGCGGATCATCGCCTCGCAGGCCACCGGATCGGTCACGTCGCCCGGCACCATGCACACCTCGATCCCTTCCTTGGCCATCGCCTCACGCCACGCCTCGGCCTTGGCGGCATCACGGTAGTTGGTGGCGACCCGATGGCCCTGACTGGCCAGATAGCGAATGATCGCGCTGCCGATGCCGCCGGTGCCGCCGGTAACCAATGCCGTGCGCTGTGTCATGTTGTCTATCTCCTTGAGGTGAAGTCGTGAGTGTGTGGCATCCGGCCATCATCGCTGACGATTGCTTCAACTCGTCGTCGCACGAAGCCAGCATGTTCGTTCTTTATAGCCTTCTCAGGCGACAGAGTCACCGCTGCAATGCGACAAGAGCGCGGGAGCGAAATCGACCAGCGCATGCACCAGCAGACCGGGCGCGTCCATCACCCTGTCCGGCAGCGGCCGCTGCAAAAAGGCCAGTGCCCGTCGCAGCGCCGGGGCGGGATCGGCTGGATCGAGCGGAAAGGCCTGGGCCGACTTGGACAGCTTCTGGCCCTGGGCGTCCAGCACCAGCGGCAGGTGACGATAGGTCGGCGTCGGCAAGTCCAGGCAGCGTTGCAGCCAGATCTGGCGTGCGGTGGAGTCGAGCAGGTCGCTGCCGCGCACGACCTCGGTGACGCCCTGAAACGCATCGTCCACCACGCAGGCCAGCTGATAGGAATAGAACCCCTCGGCGCGGCGGATCACGAAATTACCCACCGTCTCGCGCAGATTCTCGCGCTGCGGCCCCTGCAGCCCGTCGGCGAACGCCACCTCGACATCCGGCACGCGCAGGCGCCACGCTGGCGCCCGATCCGGATGACTCGCGGTGACGCACCGGCCATCGCGATGAATACCGCCACTGGCCGCCAGTTCGCTGCGGCTGCAGCAGCAGGGAAACAGCAGCTCGGCGGCACGCAGCTGCTCGAACGCGGCATCGTAGGCCGCCAGTCGCTGCGACTGGAACAGTGGCGGCGCATCGGCCAGCAGGCCAAATGCCGGCAGCGCCGCGAGGATGGCTTCCGCCGCGCCGGCCACTTCGCGCGGCGGGTCGATGTCCTCCATCCGCAGCAGCCATTGCCCGTCGGCATGTCGGGCACACAGCCAGCTGCCGACGGCCGCCACCAGCGAGCCGAAGTGCAGTTGTCCGGTGGGGGAGGGAGCAAATCGGCCGCGATAGGTCATGCGGGCATTCTAGGATGAGTCGACGGCGCGTTTGTGCGACCGGCTTGGCGCGACAGATTCCTCGGCCGAGCCCGGCCAGCGGGACGTGCCGGAGCTGGCGCCCTTGAAACAGTCGCTCACCGCCCCGAACATTCAGGGGCGGCAGACGCCGCCATTTGCTTCATGACTGCCACAGAGAGACAGCCATGCGCCGTATCGCATTGTTCATCGCCACCAACCTTGCCGTCCTGCTGCTGCTGAGTATCGTCGCCCACCTGTTCGGCATCGATCAAATGGCGGCGGTCCGCGGCTATGGCGGCATGGGCGGCTTGCTGGCGTTTGCCGCCGTGTTCGGCATGGGCGGCGCATTCATTTCGCTGGCATTGTCCAAGTGGATCGCCAAGCGCTCCACCGGTGCGCGGGTGATCGAGCAACCGCAGAACGAGACCGAGCGCTGGCTGCTCGATACCGTGCGTCGCCATGCGCAGCACGCCGAGATCGGCATGCCCGAGGTGGCGATCTACGACGCGCCGGAGATGAATGCCTTTGCCACCGGCATGAGCAGGAACAAGTCGCTGGTGGCGGTCAGCAGCGGCCTGCTGCAGCAGATGGATCGCGAGCAGATCACTGCCGTGCTCGGTCACGAGATCGGCCATGTCGCCAACGGCGACATGGTCACGCTGACCCTGATCCAGGGCGTGCTCAACACGCTGGTGATCGTGGCGGCGCGCATCGTCGGCCGTGCGGTGGACAGCTGGTTGTCCGGCGGCGGCAACAATCGCGGCGGCGGCATCGGCTACTTCGTGGTGGTGATGGCGCTGCAGCTGGTGTTCGGCCTGTTCGCCTCGATGATCGTGGCCGCGTTCTCGCGCTGGCGCGAGTTCCGCGCCGATGCGGCAGGTGCGCAATTCGCCGGTCGTGGTGCGATGATCTCCGCTCTGCAGCGGCTGCAGGCCAATCACGGCGAGAATACGCTGCCGCAAACGATCGCCGCCTTCGGCATTTCCGGCCCCCTGACCGACGGTTTCCGCCGCCTGTTCATGAGCCACCCGCCGCTGGAGCAGCGCATCGCCACGCTGCTGAGCGGCGCCCGATCATGAGCCCTCTTCCCTCGCGGGGAGAGGACCGGGTGAGGGGGCGTCGTCGTCTGCCTGCCCACTTCTTCTTTGTCCTTCAAGCCTGATGAGAGTCGCCAACGCATGAACGCACCCGCCGAAACCCGCAAGTTCGAAGCCGAAGTTGCCCAGGTACTGCACCTGGTCACGCACTCGCTGTACTCGCACAAGGAGATCTTCCTGCGCGAGCTGATCTCCAACGCCTCCGATGCCTGCGACAAGCTTCGCTTCGAATCGATCGCCAACCCGGAGCTGTCGGCCGGCGACAGCGAACTGCACATCGACGTCAGCTGGGACCCCGAGGCGCGCACCATCACCGTGCATGACAACGGCGTCGGCATGAACCGTGACGAAGTGGTCGCCAACATCGGCACCATCGCCAGCTCCGGCACGCGCCGTTTCCTGGAGGCGATGTCGGGCCAGCAGAAGGCCGACGCGCGGTTGATCGGGCAGTTCGGCGTGGGCTTCTATTCCGCTTTCGTGGTCGCCGACAAGGTCACCGTGCAGAGCCGACGCGCCGACGCGCCGGCAGGCGAGGGCGTGAAGTGGGAGAGCGACGGCAAGGGCGAGTATTCGCTGGAGCAGATCGAGCTGGACCAGCGCGGCACCTCGGTGATCCTGCATCTGAAGGCCGACGAGGATGAATTCCTCAAGCGCTGGGAGCTGCGCTCGCTGATTACCCGCTATTCCGATCACGTTGCCTTCCCGATCCGCATGCCGGTCGAGAAGGACGACAAGCCCACCGACGAGTGGGAAACCGTCAACGCCGCCTCGGCGCTGTGGACCAAGCCCAAGACGGAGATCAGCGAAGAGGACTACCAGAGCTTCTACAAGTCGCTCGGTCACGACTTCAACGACGCACTGGCCTGGACGCACAACCGCGTCGAGGGCAGCCAGAGCTTCACCACCTTGCTGTACCTTCCGTCGCAGCCGCCGTTCGACCTGATGATGGGCGGGCGCGACGAGCGCAAGGGCCTGAAGCTGTACATCAAGCGCGTGTTCGTGATGGACGCCGCCGAGGAGATGCTGCCGAACTACCTGCGCTTCGTGCGCGGCGTGGTCGATGCCGACGACCTGCCGCTCAACGTCAGCCGCGAACTGCTGCAGAAGAATCGCCAGCTCGACCGCATCAAGGCCGCCTGCGTCAAGCGCGTGCTCGACCTGATCGAGAAGCTGGCTCGCGACGAGCCGGAAAAATTCGCCACCTTCTACAAGGCGTTCGGCAACACCCTCAAGGAAGGCATCAGCGAGGACGCCAACAACCGCGAGCGCATCGCCAAGCTGCTGCGCTTCGCCTCCACCGGAACCCAGGCACACCCGGGTGAGGGTGACGCACAGAACGTTTCGTTCGACGACTACATCGGCCGCATGCCGGTCGGCCAGGACACCATCTGGTACATCACCGCCGACAGCTACGCCGCCGCCGCCGGCAGTCCACAGCTGGAAGCGTTCAAGGCCAAGGGCACCGAAGTGTTGCTGATGTTCGACCGCATCGATGAATGGATGCTTGGCAGCCTGAGCGAATACGACGGCAAGAAACTGCAGAACGTGGCCAAGGGCGAGCTGCCCATGGACGAGGCCGACAAGAAGAAGCAGGAGGAGGCGACCAAGGAAGCCGAACCGCTGCTGAAGAAGCTCAAGGACCTGCTCGGCGATCGCGTGGGTGATGTGAGGGTATCGGCCCGCCTCACCGACTCCCCGTCGTGCCTGGCCCTCAGCGACTTCGAGATGGCCCCGCATCTGGCCCGCCTGCTTCGTGAAGCCGGCCAGGACATGCCCGAGTCCAGGCCCACGCTGGAGATCAACCCGGCGCACGCGCTGGTCAAGCGGGTCGAGGCGGAAACCGACGATGCGAAGGCGAAGGATCTGGCCACGCTGCTGCTGGAGCAGGCCGAGATTTCCGCTGGCGCGCAGTTGCCGGACCCGGCGGCGTTCGTGCAGCGGATGAATCGGGTGTTGCTGGGGTAAGGCAAGGCGCGCCTTGCTGATGTGAGAAAGCCCGCCATCCGGCGGGTTTTCTTTCTCCCTCTCCCCCCTTGGCGCCCCGAAGGAATGTGCTTGCCCCGGCTGAATGACGCTCTGCGTTCCCCTTG
The DNA here is from genome assembly GCA_026193555.1 of Rhodanobacter sp. Classification (GTDB taxonomy): domain Bacteria; phylum Pseudomonadota; class Gammaproteobacteria; order Xanthomonadales; family Rhodanobacteraceae; genus Rhodanobacter. The sequence goes on along the minus strand of JAPHUU010000297.1, from coordinate 6,698 downwards.
TGCCAGCAGCGCGTGCGGGATGCCGCGGCACCACCACAAAAAAGCCCGTCGGAGCGGACGGGCTTTCGCATGACTTTCAACGCGCGCGGCGGCTATCCAAAGAGCGGTGTCACGATCACCTTGCGCTAGTGCCCGCGCGCGCGTACCGGCGCGCCACGCACAGCAGTCTGGGCCGGCGTGCTGATCATGCGCGGGTTGAAGGCGCGGTTGGGCATGGGGTAGAAGTCGCGGCCGCTGTTGAAGCGGGGACGGTGCCAATGCTCCAGGCTGTCCCGGCTGATCAGCGCCAACCGGTGTCCATCCTCATGCGACCAGTACCAGGAGCCAGCCGGCACGGGTGAGGCCGACACATACGCAAACTTGGCGTCGTAGTGGCCGTCGTCGCGTGGTGTCACCTGCAGGTCCAGGTTGATCACGAACTGGGACGCCGTCGGACGGCCGTGGACCATGGCCGGCTTGCTGATCATTTCGTCGAGCGAGCTGTGCAGCAGGCGGCCGAACCTGGGGGACAGCTCAGTCGATGGCGACACGTTGGTCACCTTGCCACTGGCATCGACCTGTACCAGCACGGGCAGCACGCGCGACTTGAAAGCGTTGAGCGACCACGAGTCAGTCGCGGCCGCGCTTGCGCTGACCGCCAGCAGCCCCAGCGCCATGTATGTTTGAAATCGCTTCATGGCAACCTCCTTTGAAGAGCGGTGAGATCATCTTCGACCATCTCGCCGCATGACGGGCATGCTTCCCGTCTGTTCACTTTCCGCCCAAAAAACGGCGGGGTCAACCAACGCACTGCGCAAGTCGGCGTCGGCCACCACCAGCAGTCCGCCGCTGAATGCGTTATACATCAAGGACATCGAAGCGTTGCTGAAGTTCGACCCCATCGACGCGGCAGCGCGCCCCGGGAACAACCCGCTCGCAGCGCGAAATCGACGCCATCCCCAGTCGCTGCGCCCAGGTACGGCCTGCCCATCGGCCGGCGAAAGCCCTCGGTAATCCCCCGGGCAGGGCGGCGGGCCATTCTGGCTCGCACTCGGTGCGCTCGCGGCGCGGGCGACGGTTCGCCAGGCAGAGATGGCGGGATGGCAACATTCATGTTGTTGACAACATGCAAGAAGCCACCCTCAGCAACCCCAATCACCCCGTCCTCATCCCTTGGCGCGTAACGTCGAAGAAATAATTCACATGGGGGACTACCCATGAAAGAAATCACGCGCCTGCTTGCCGATGAATGCGACATGCTGAGGCAGCTCTGTTCCAGAAATCGCCTCACGATCACTGAGGCCGACTCAGCAGTCGGTGCCGCGCTTGAGCAGATGGGGCTCGCACTGATGACGCTCACCGGCTTCTGGGTTCCGACCAGCAAGGGTTACCTCGTGAATGCACAGGTGGCGCCTGCGTAGCGGTCAGCGAGCCTGTCGTTGTCCCGCTGGCTTCCGGCGCTGGCTGATTCGGGACCGCGGCCTCGCTCGACAGCAACCGACGTGTGTGGCGTCAGCGGGGACCATCGAGGGATCGGTGCCCGCGCGGTCGGCGAAACGGCTCAGCTACCCGGATCGGCATCTTCAGGCGTGTCGCCTTCATCGCGTTGCTGCTTCAGCAGCCAATCCGCGTGGCGTTGGCGCTTCAGCAACCAGGCCAGCACCGGTGGGGTGACCATCGCGGTAAGCAGCGACATTGCCACGATCACCGCATAGATGCGCTCGTTGAACACCCCGGCGGCGAGGCCGAGGCTGGCGATCACCACGCCCACTTCGCCGCGCGGCACCATGCCGAAACCGACGATGGTGGCGCTGCGCCGCCCCAGCGACAGGGCGCCGAGAAAACCGCCGGCCAGCTTGGAGGCGATCGCGATCGCAGTGACAATGGTCAGCATCACCAGCGCATCGACACTGGCCAGCTGGGACAGGTTCACCTTGGCGCCGGTCACCACGAAGAAGAACGGGGTGATGAACGCCAGCAGCGGCAGCGTCTGGTGTTCGAGGTCGTCGCGCTGGCGGGTTTCCGACGCGATCATGCCGGCCAGGAACGCGCCGATGATCGCGGCCAGGCCGAAGCGGGTCGACAGCCAGGCCAGGCCGAGGCAGATCGCCAGCACCACGGTCAGCGCCGAATGCGGGCTGACCGGCGCCTCCAGCCAGCCGGAGCCGCGGCGCATCACCCGGGCGCCGGCCCAGCCGATGATGGCAACGAAACCGATGGCGCCGGCCAGTGTCATCAGCAGCGATTGCAGATTCAGTTCGCCGCCGCCCTGCAGCGAGGAGACCATGCCCAGCAGCAGCATCGCGAGGATGTCGTCGATCACGGCGGCGCCCAGGATCACCCGGCTTTCGGTTCGCTGCAGCACGCCCAGTTCCTGCAGCACCCGTGCGGTAATGCCCGCCGAGGTGGCGACGAACGCGGCCGCGACGAACATCGACTTGATCCACGCGAAACCTTCGCCGTGCGCCCACAGCGCACCGGCGGCAAACGGCACGATGACCCCCAGCACGCCGACCAGCAAGGCGCTCTTGCCGACCTTCTTCAGGTCGTCCAGGCGCGTTTCCAGCCCGACCGAGAACAGCAGCAGCACCACGCCGATCTCGGCCAGTACGTCCAGTGGTGTGCCCGGCAGGATCTGCGCGGGGGTGATCCAGCCCAGCAGCGACGGGCCGACCACGCAGCCGGCGGCGATCTCGCCGACCACGCCGGGAAGCTTCAGTCGCTGGGCGATCTCCGCGCCGAGCTGCGCGGCGACGAAGATGATGAACAGGGTCAGCAGGATGTCGGCGGCGTGATGCATGGCGTGCGCGTTCCCACGGATGAGGTGCCAATGTTACATGGCCGGGAATGCGCGGGCGTCGCCGGGGCCTGCCAGGAGCGTGGGCGGTAGAAAACTTTGGGCTGCGATTGTGCTCTCATCCATAGGCTGTGCCTCTCGTCGAGCTTACATAGAATGACTATGCGCGCCCTCCGATAGACGCATCCTATGGCGATAGCCCAATCTCGCTATCCAAAGTTTCTACCGCCCACGCCCCTAGCCGGTGAACAGCGCCGCGTTCAGCCACATGTGCAGCAAGATGCTGGCGACATAGCCCAGGCCGATCGCCCAGCTCCAGCGCAGGTGGCTCATGAATGTGTACTGCCCGCGCGAGGCGCCCATCAGCGCCACGCCGGCGGCCGAGCCGACCGACAGCAGGCTGCCGCCGACGCCAGCGGTCAGGGTGATCAGCAGCCATTGGCCCATATCCATCGGCGGATTCATCTTGATCACCGCGAACATGATCGGGATGTTGTCGACCACCGCCGAAAGCACACCCATCGCTGCGTTGGACACGGTGGGACCGAGGTTGCCGTAGAGCTGATGCGAGGCCAGTTCCAGATAGCCGATCGCGGCCAGGCCGCCGACGCAGGCGAACACGCCATAGAAGAACAGCAGGGTGTCCCACTCGGCGTTGGCGATGATGCGGAAGATCGAATAGGTCTGCGGCTCGGCCCCCTGGGCCAGCGCGTAGCGGCGCTGGCTGTAGTCGATGCGGGTGGCCACCAGGTTCAGCAGCGCCAGGCCGGTCAGCATGCCGTAGACCGTCGGCATGCCCAGCAGCTGATGGCCGGTCACGGTGATCACGATGGTCAGCGCAAAGGTCAGGCAGATGCCGATGCCGCCCGGCTTGATGTGGTTGTCCGTGACCGCGCTGGCCGGCTTGCCCTTGGGCAGGGCCAAGAACATCAGCAACGCCGGCACCAGCCAGTTGACCAGGGCTGGCAGGAAGATCCGGAAGAAATCGAAGAACTCGGCCTTGTGTGCCTGCCACACCATCAGCGTGGTGATGTCGCCGAACGCGCTCCAGGCGCCACCGGCATTGGCGGCCACCACCAGGTTGATCAGCGCCAGCGTGATGAAGCGCGTATTGCCGGCGCCCACCGCCAGCACCACCGCCGACATCACCAGCGCGGTGGTCAGGTTGTCCAGTACCGGGGAGAGAAAGAACGCCAGCAGTCCGGTGATCCAGAACAGCGAGCGGAAACTGAAACCGCGCCGGATGAGCTGCCCGCGCAGCGCCTCGAACACACCGCGTTCACCCATCGCCGTAACGTAGGTCATCGCCACCACCAGGAAGAAGAAGATCTCCGCGTATTGCAGAAACATGTCCTCGAAACCCTGCCGGGCAAGACCGTTCGCGTCGCCGTCGTGCCAGGCGATCAGCCCCCAGATCAGGGCGGCGGCCAGCACCACCGGTTTGGATTTGGCGACATTGATGCGCTCTTCCAGGATCACCGCCACGTAGGCCAGCACGAACAGCGCCAGCGCGAACCAGCCGATCGGATGCTGGGTCAGATGAAAGTTCACATTGGCGCCGGTTTCAGTGGCAGACACAGGCGCGCTGGCAAGCAGTGCGGTCAGCGTGCCCAGGGCGGTCAGCCATCGCATGGAAAGTCCTCTGGATGAAATCGTTGCGTCGGTGGGCGCACAGCGTATCAGCTCGTCAGGGCGACCTTGCCGAGCGTCGCCGACCCGATCAGTGCACGGCATGCGGCAGTGCGCGGTTGTGGTGAGTGGGGTGATCCGGTCGCAGCCGCAGGAAGGTCAGCGCGGCCGCCAGCGTGACCAGGGCCAGCAGCAGCACGGCAGCGTGGAAGGCACCGACATAGGCGGCCGGCACGTGCGCATGGCCTCCCAGGAACATCTCCATCAGCACGGTGGCCAGTGCGATGCCGAAGCTCATCGACAGGTACTGTGCGGTCGAGGCCATCGAGGACGCCATCGAGGCATGGCGGACATCCAGATCGACGTAGACCAACGTGTTCATCGCGGTGTATTGCAGCCCCATGAAACCGCCGTAGACGAAGGTCATGGTGCCGATCAGCCACACCGGCGTGGTGCTGCTGAGCAGGGAAAACGACGCCAGCAGGCACGCCACGACCATGGTATTGCCCAGCAGCAGGCGCCGGTAGCCGAGCCGGCTCAGCAGCGGATGAATCAGCCATTTGGCGCCGATCGCCCCGATCGCCTGCGGCACCATCATCAAGCCGGCCATCAGCGGCGACCAGCCGCAGCCCACCTGCAGGAACAGCACCAACAGCAGGAACATGCCGGAGATGCCGAGCCGGGTGAACAGGTTGCCGGCCAGCGCGACCCAGACGCTGCGCACGCGCAGCAGGGTGAGGTCGGCCACCGGATGATCAGTGCGCCGGCTGTGCCACACGTAGACGGCACCCAGCAGCAGGGCGAGTGCGCCGCAGGCACCGATGCCCAGCGCATGGTGGCCGGGATCGCCGGTCAGTTCGGCGGCGGTCAGCAGCAATGCCGAGGCCGCGGCAAACAGCACGAAGCCGCCCAAGTCGAAACGGTTGGCGCGGTCGAGCCGGTAGTCCGGCATGCCGCGCCGGTTCATCAGCAGCCCGGCGATGCCGACCGGTATGTTGATCAGGAAGATCAGCCGCCAGCTGGTGAATTCCACCAGCGCGCCGCCGAGCAGCGGCCCCAGCACCGAGCCGAGCAGACCGAAGGTGGCCACGGTGCTCATCGCCCGCACGAACTCGCGCTTGTCGATGCTGCGCGCCAGCACATAGCGGCCCACCGGCATCAGCGAGGCACCGCCGACGCCCTGTATCACGCGCGCAACCACCAGTTGCGGCAGCGACTGCGCGATGCCGCACAGCAGCGATCCGATCGCGAACACCGCAATCGCCGTACCGAACACCCGGCGCGTACCGAAACGGTCGCACAGCCACGGGCTGGCCGGAATCAGGATCGCCAGGGTCAGCACATAGCTGGTCAGCGCCGTGCGCATGCCCAGTGGCGTCACGCCCAGTGCATTGGCGACGGCCGGCACGGCGGTATTGACGATGGTGGAGTCGAGCGCCTGCATGAAGAACGAGGCGGCCACCAGCCAGATCAGGCCGCGGAAGCGCTCGCGGGTCGAGAGGTCATCGATGGTTGCCGGGATCGCGGGGGATGCTGCAGGGGATGAAGTGGCGGCGGGATCGTTCGGCATGACTCGCCATTGTAGGTGCTCCCGTGGCGCGCATTTCAGGCGTGCCGGCCGGGAGTCAGTGGGGTTTCAGGTTGGCGTGCCCGTAGGGCGCCGCCGGCGGGTGTTCGGCGGCGTTCGCGGTAGGCGGACGATTTTTTCACAGCCTTTCAGCGCGACTCAGGGCTTGAAGTGATGCACATAGCCCACGCTGAAGCCGCCGGGCAGCCAGCCCACCAGCAGTGACGACTTGCGATGCGTGGCCCACAGCCCGATGCCGGTACCCAGCGCGGCGCCCACCAGCACGTCGCTCTGCCAGTGGCCGCGGGTCTTCATGCGCGCCACCGCGTCGTAGGCCGGCAGCAACGCCAGCGCGTAGACGGCCGGATGCTCGTCGCCGTAGTTGACGATGAACGGCGTGACGGCCGCGGATATCGCGGCGACCTCGCCGCTGGGAAAGCTCTGCGCATGGGTGCCCTGGAAGAACCGGTTCGGGTCGGACGTCTGCGAGGGGCGCTCGCGCTGAAATGTGTACTTCATCGCGACCGCGCCGAGGCCCGACACTGCCATCGCATCGACCGAGCGCCAGAACGTGTCGCCCAGCTTGTTGTCATCGCCGAACGCCAGCGCGCCGGCACCCACGGTGAGGATCGTGCCGTACATGAAGGCTTTCTGGTTGCTGCGTTTCCAGATGCCGCTGTTGTCGTAGTGCAGGCGGTGGTCGATGCCCAGCGGGCCGCCGCTGGC
>JAPHUU010000222.1 GCA_026193555.1 Rhodanobacter sp. | reverse complement strand
GGCACCGTGCAGCACGATCGGGGTAAGCCCGACCTGCTGCAGGAAGGTCAGCGACGAGGTGAGGTCCGACAGCTCGTCGCGCAGCACCGCGCCGCCGACCTTGACCACGGCGAAGCGCTTGGCGTCGAGCTGCGAGAAGCGCTTCAGGTACTGCTGGATTTCCTTCGCGCTGCCCATGCTGGAAAGCAGGCGCACGATGGTCTGACGGGTATTTTTATGCGCTTGCACGGTTGACGATCCGGTGGAGGGTTTCTGCGTAGTTCCGCAATTGTTCGAGCGACACCCATTCGTCGGCGGCGTGCGCCTGGGCGATGTCGCCGGGACCGTAGACGAAGGCGGTGTAGCCGGCAGCGGAGAACAGCGCCGCCTCGGTCCAGAAGTCCACTGCATTGCCGATCGGGATCTCCAGCTCGTCGGCCAGATCGCGTGCGGTCAGACGCCGGGATTCGGCCGTGGCCGTGTCACCGGCCGGCAGCGAGGCGCCGCGGAAAGTCTCGGCGAACGCCGCCGGCACCGGCTCGACCAGCGTGCGGAAGGTTTCCAGCAGGCGATCCGGATCCATCGTGGGCAACGCGCGGAAGCCGAAGCGTACTTCCGCCGCCGGCGCGATCATGTTGGCCTTGATGCCGCCCTCGATGCGTCCGATGTTGAAGCGCAGGCCGGTCAGCCCGCCGAAGCGCTGGTGCGACTGCGCCGCCACGAAGTCCAGTGCCGCGGCGCCCCAGCGCACCGTCTGGTGCACCGCGCTGTCGCCGGGGTGCTGCTCGCCCGAGGCGTGCCCGGCCTGACCGGCGAAACGCATCAGCACCGACTGGATGCCGCGATGGGCCAGCACCGCTTCGCCGCGGGTCGGCTCGGCCACGATCACCGCCTCGTAGTCGTGCGGCTCGCGCACGAAGGCGTCGATGCAGCGCGCATCGTTGGCCTCCTCGTCGGTGGAGAAAAGCAGCGCCAGATCGCCGTCGCCGGCATTCGCCACCGCCAGCAAGGCTGCCGCGGCGCCCTTGATGTCGCAGGCACCGAGGCCGATCGCGCGGTCCCCGGTGATCCGCAACGCATGCGGATCGGCGCTCCAGTCGGGCGAATCCGGCACCGTGTCCAGATGCACGTTGAACAACAGCTTCGGCTGGCCGCGCACCGCGTGCAGGGTCACTGCGCCAGCGCCGTGGTCGGTCACGATGACCTGGAAGCCCGGCAGCTGCGCGCGCACGTAGTCGAACAGACCGCCCGTGCCGATCGCCCGCGGCGGATTGCGCGTGTCGAACGCGACCAGCGCTTTCAAATGCGCCAGCGTGGCATCGAGCAGGGCACTCATCCGCGATTGACCTCCGCCCACAGCGTGCTGCTCATGCCGAACAGCTTGATGAAGCCCTCCGCCTCGGCCACGCCCCAGTCGGCCGCCTGCGCGTAGGTGGCACCCTTGGCGTTGAGGATGTGTTTCGACTCGATCGCTACCGCGTTGACCACGCCGCCGCTGGTTTCCAGCGTCACCGTGCCGTTGACCGTGCTCTGGCTGGAGGCGAGGAAGGCCTCCAGGTCGGTCTTCAGCGGATCGTGGAAGAATCCCTCGTACACCAGCTCCACCCACTTGCGCGCCACCTCGGGCTTGAAGCGGTTCTGCTGTTTGCTCAGCACCGCCTCCTCCAGCGCGCGGTGCGCGGTGAGCAGCGCAATGAGGCCCGGCGCCTCGAAGATGATGCGGCCCTTCAGGCCGATCGTGGTGTCGCCGGTGTAGAGACCGCGACCGACCCCGTACTGGGCGAACAGGCCGTTGAGTGTGGCCAGCATGGTGTGGCCGGCGATCTTCTCGCCATCCAGCGCCACCGCCTCGCCGTGCGCGAAGCCGATCGTCACCTGCAACGGTTTGGACGGCCATTCGGCGCGTGGCTTGCACCAGCCCACGGCACCCTCGCCCGGCGCCTGCCAGCGGTCGATTTCGCCACCGGACATGGTCAGGCCGAGCAGGTTCTCGTTGATGGTGTAGGCCTGCTGCTTGGCGCGCACGCCGAAGCCGCGATCCTCCAGATACTTCTGCTCGTAGGCGCGCACCTGAGTGTGCTCCTTCTGGATCTCGCGGATCGGCGCCACGATTTCGTAGTCGCCCAGAGCCTTTACCGTCAGGTCGAAGCGCACCTGATCGTTTCCCATGCCGGTACAGCCATGGGCAATCGCCCTGGTGCCGAGCTCGCGGGCACGCTCGATGGCCGCATCGACAATCAGGTAGCGGTCCGATACCAATAGCGGGTACTGGCCCTGGTAGCCCTCGCCGGCCCACACGAAGGGCTTGACGAATCCCGCCCAGATCGCCGGACCGCCGTCGACGGTGACATGGCTGGTCACACCCAGCTCGGCGGCGCGCTGCTCGATGAAGGCGCGCTCCTCGGCATCGACGCCGCCGGTATCGGCGAACACGGTGTGCACGGCCCAGCCGCGCTCCTGCAGATAGGGCACGCAGAAGCTGGTGTCGAGGCCGCCGGAGAAGGCGAGGACGATGTCTTTGCTCATGGCTTGCAGATCCTGGAAGGAAAAAGGTCAGGCGGAGGCGACGACGATGCGCGGCTCGCAGCGCACCGGAAAATTGACGGAGTTGGCGATGAAACAGGCGTGGTGGGCGTCGGCATGCGCCGCCTGCGCCCTGGCCGGATCGCTGGCGGCGCTGATGGTCACCGTGGGACGAAGCACCACCTCGACGAAGTGACCACGGCCGCCTGCGGTGGTCATGGTGCCTTCGGCGGCATCACGGTAGCCGGTGACCACCACGCCAGCCACGGTGGCCATGTGCAGGTACGACAACATGTGGCAGCTCGACAGCGCGGCCACCAGCATGTCCTCGGGGTTGTGCCTGACGGCATCGCCGCGGAAGGTCGGGTCGGACGAACCGGCCAGGGACGGCTTGCCCGCGATGCGAATTTCGTGGTCCCGGCTGTAATTGCGATAGCCGTCGGTGCCGCTGCCGAGATTGCCGGTCCACTCCACATCGACGCGATAAAGGTGCTGGTGCGTCACGGCGTCGGCTCCTCTTGCGCGGCCATCAGCGCGGCCAGTTCCGCGTCGCCATCACCATCGCGCTGGCGCAGGCCGGCCACCACCCCGGCGCGATTGCCCGCGGGATGGTTCTGGCTCAACTTGAACTTGCCTTCGATCCGCTCGACCGCGATCTCGAGGCCGACGATCGCCTGCAGCGACTTTTCGATGTGGTCAGCCGGCGCATCGCTGACTTTCCATGGCTGGGGCTGAGCCGCCTCATGGCGATCGGTCAGCGTCTCCAGCAGGCGACGCAGCCAGACGACATCGTCGACCACCTTCAGCCGGCCATGCGCGTGCACCACCGCGTAGTTCCAGGTTGGCACCTCGCGCCCGGTTTCGTGCTTGCTCGGATACCAGTTGGGGCTGATGTAGCCATCCGGGCCACGGAAGATCAGCAGCACCTCGGCCCCGTCCATCCGCGCCAGCTCGTTGCCGCGGGCCACGTGGCCGTGCAGTACACCGTCCACCAGCTCGAACGGCAGATGGTTGACGGCCAGCCCGCCAGGAGCATACGCCACCGCGGTGGCGAACGGATACTCGCGGATCAGGCCATGCAAGG
>JAPHUU010000143.1 GCA_026193555.1 Rhodanobacter sp. | reverse complement strand
GCCCATGGATGGGCCGAACAATCCCCGCGGACGCCACCACACCCGGCAGCTTGTCGTTGTGTGGATTGCACGCCCGGAGCTGCGGGGTGTCTCGTGACGACGACTCCCCCAAATTCGAGCATCAGCCGATCGACAGCCCCTTCAAATCCACGGTTGTCGGCGTCACCCGCAGTACCGATCCCTGCTCGTACCAATCCCCGAGCACGATCCGCTGGGCCGCGCGCCCATCCAGCTCGAATTCGTGCACCGCTGGCCGATGCGTATGGCCGTGAATCAGTCGTGTCACACCGGCATGGCGCATGGCTGCGGCCACCGCGCCGACATTCAAGTCCATGATGCTTTCCATCGAGCTGCCGGTGTGTGTGCGGCTGTCCTCGCGTGCCTTCGCGGCAAACGCACGGCGCGCCTCCAGCGGCATTGACAGGATCTGCGCCTGCCACTGTGGCGTGCGAACCTGCTGGCGCACTGTCTGGTAGGCGACATCGTCCGTGCACAGCAGGTCGCCGTGCATCAGAAGAGTGGGGCGGCCGTGGAGCGCATGCACGGTGGGATCATCGAGCAGGGTCAGGCCGGCGCGCTGGGCAAAGGAGTCGCCCAGCAGGAAGTCACGATTGCCTGCCATGAAATAGACCGGCACGCCGGCGTCGCGTACGCCACGCGTGGCTTGGGCAATGCGTCGCGGCAACTCGGCATCGTCATCGTCGCCAATCCATGCCTCGACCAGATCGCCAAGGATGTACAGGGCTTCGGCCTGGCGCACCTCGTCGGTGGCCAGAAAGCGCTCGAACAGCGAAGTGATCTGCGGGCGGCTGTCGTCCAGATGCAGGTCGGCGATGAACAGTATGCTCATGCAGGCTTGTGTGCTTTGGCCTTGCCCTTGCCGGTTGCCGGCTTCGCCTTTTCCGGGACGGCATGGATCACTGCCGCCTTGGCTGGCGCGGAGGTACTTGTCGCGGACGCAGGCGACTCCTCCCCGACGATCTGTGCGCTGCTGATCACCACCAGCGGGTCGGGCACATCGCCCGCAAATGGACCGATTGCGCGCGTGGGCAGGGCGGCGATCTTGTCGATCACGTCCATGCCCTTGATCACCTTGCCGAAGACCGCATAGCCCCAGGTGAGGCCGCTCTGGTTGCCGACGAAATCCAGTCTGCGGTTGTCGACCAGATTGAAGAAAAACTGGGCGGTGCCCGAGCTCGGGTCGGCGCCGCGGGCCACTGAAATGGTGCCGCGCAGGTTGGACAGGCCGTTGTCTGCCTCGCTGGCAATCGCCGGACGCGTGCGTTTGGGTTGCAGGTCACGGGTGTACAGGCCGCCTTGCACCAGATAGCCGGGAATCACCCGGTGCAGCAAGGTGCCGTCGTAGAAGCCGTCGCGCACGTACTGCAGAAAGTTGGCCACGCTCTTGGGTGCCTTTTCCGGATACAACTCCAGCGTGATGTCGCCTTGCGAGGTGTGCAGTACTACCTGCGGTGACGCTGCGACCGTGGGCGGCACCGTCTTGGTGTCTTGTGCGGCAAGAGTCAACGGCAGGATCAGCAGGAGTGAAGTCAGCAGGAACTTGAACATGGGCATCGGCGTGTATGGGCGTCCGGTCATGATACGCGGTGGTGATGGGTCGTGGATCGCCCGCTCGCGCGCCATCAGTTGCTGGAGATGTCGAGCCGCAGTCCCAGCTCCGTCATCGGCGATTGTTCCTGCTGCAGATCGGCCTCGCTCAGCGGGTGCTGTTCGAACCAGGCGACCGGCAAGGTCAGGCGCAGTCGCTGGTTGGTGGCAACCAGGCGCATCGGCGGCAACGACTCGGCGCGCCGGGCGCGGCGGAACAACACCGCCAGACGCAGCAGTGCCGTCACGTGGCGTGCCAGCTGCCGGTAGCGCTGCGGCAAGCCGGTGATCACGGACTTGTCCGGCTTGCGTCGATGCATCTGCACCACCGCGGCCAACAGTTGTTGTTCCTGGCGCGAGAAGCCGGCGAGATCGGCATGGCGCAGGATGTAGGAGCCATGGTGGTGGTGCTGACTGTGCGCGATCGCCAGGCCGATTTCGTGGACTCGCGAGGCCCATGACAACCACTCGCGGGTATCGACGTCGAGCTTCCACGGCTCGGCGACCTGATCGAACAGCATCAGGGCGGTGGACTCGACCCGCCGCGCCTGGGCGCGGTCCACGCCGTAGCGGGTCGCCAGCGCATCGATGCTGGCGGTGCGCGGATCGCTGCCACCGGCGCGACCGAGCAGATCCCACAGCAAGCCCTCGCGCATCGAACTTTCGCAGATACGCATCCGCTGAATGCCGAGTGCGGCGAACGCGGCCTCGAAGATCACTACGCCACCGGCGATCACGGGGGCGCGTTCCTCGTTCAGGCCGGGCAGTTTCAGCGCGCCGATCTGCCCCTGATCGAGCAGCGCCTCACGCAGCGAGGCGAGCGCGGCCGGGGTGATGCCATCGTCGGAAAACTTCATCGCCTGGACCACCGAGCCGATCGACTTGGCGGTACCGGAGGAGCCATAGGCATCCTGCCAGCCCGCTTCGCGATAGTCCTCGTCGAACTGCTGCAACAGCACGCCGATTTCGCTGCTGGCCTTCTGCCAGCGCTTGCGGGTGATCTTGCCACCGGGGAAAAAGCGCAGCGTCGAGGCGATGCAGCCGGCCTGGATGCTCTCGGTATGCAGCGGCGCCAGGGCGCGG
>JAPHUU010000423.1 GCA_026193555.1 Rhodanobacter sp. | reverse complement strand
GTTGATGAGCACCAGCAACCACAGCAGCCCCCCCGCGAACAGCGCCGGCTGAATCACGCCCAGTTGCGGGAACACCACGGTGATGTAGCCGACCACGCCGGTCGCCAGCGCCGCGTTGGTCAGCCACAGCGAAACCCAGTACGCCCACAGCGCCATGTAGGCCGGCAGCTCGCCCAGGGTGTCGCGGATATAGCCGTACGGACCGTCGGCATCCGGCATGGTCTGCGCCAGATGCGCGAACACCCGGGCCAGGGTCAGGCAGCCGAACAGGGTGATCGTCCAGCCGATCAGCGCATTGAAGCCGTACGGCGCCAGTGACGCTGGCAGCAGGAAGATGCCCATGCCGATCACGTTGCCCACCACCAGCGCGGTGCAGGTCCAGAAGCCGATTTTCCGGTTGTCGTTGATTGCAGTCATCGGTCAGGGCTCCAGCGAAACGGGCTGGCCGATCTTCATCACCCCGCGCACCTGGCGCAGGCACGCGATGTCCTTCAGCGGGTTGCAGGCGACGGCCAGCATGTCGGCGGACTTGCCGGGCGCGATCGAGCCAAGCTCCTTCTCCTTGCCCAGCAACTGCGCCGCGTTGATCGTCGCCGAGCGGATCGCCTGCAGCGGGGTCATGCCGTAGCGCACCATGTAGGGGAACTGCTTCGCGTTGTCGCCGTGCGGGTAGACCCCGGCGTCGGTGCCGAAGGCCATGTGCACGCCGGCCTTGACCGCCTTGCGGAAGCCTTCGCGCTGCGCCTCGGTGGTCTGCTCGTTCTTGCGCAGGATCTCCGGCGACCAGCCGTCGCGGCGACCCACCGCCTCGATGTAGTCGCCGTCGTAGATGTCGGCCACCAGCCAGGTGCCGTGTTGCTTCATCAACGCGATGCCCTCGTCGTCGATCAGCGAACCGTGCTCGATCGAGCGCACGCCGGCGCGCACCGCCCGCTTGATGCCCTCGGCGCCGTGCGCGTGGGCGGCGACGAACTTGCCGCGCTTGGCCGCCTCGACCACGGCGGCGTGGATCTCGGCCTCGCTGTATTCGGGCTTGCCCGGCTCGGTGCCGGCGGTGAGCACCGCGCCGGTGGCGATCACCTTGATCAGGTCGGCGCCGTGGTCGAGGATCAGGTTGACGTGCTGGCGCACTTGGTCCACGCCCTTCGACACGCCGCGCCGGAACTCCGGTGGCACCACGGTGCCCTTGGGCACGTCGGTGATCTCGCCGCCGCCGCCAGGCACGGTGATGTAGGCACCGGCGACGAACATGCGCGGGCCGGGCACGAGGCCGTCGTTGATCGCATCGCGCAGCGTAATGTCGGCGAAACCGCGGTAGACGCCGACGTCACGCACCGTGGTGAAGCCGGCCTGCAGCGTCCTGCGCGCATTCATCGCGCCGATCAACGCCTGCCGGGCGGCGCTGGTCTTCAGCGGTGCGGCCGCATCCGCTGTCTCGCCTTCCTCGGAGATGTGGGTGTGCATGTCCATCAGCCCCGGCACCACCGTCCAGGCGGACCAGTCCAATACGTGCCCCCGCGCACCGACGGCGGCGGCAGTCCACGGCTTGACCGATACCACGCGACCGTTGGCGATGGTGACAGCCTGGTCACTGAGCATGCGGCCGCTGTCGACGTCGAGCAGGTGGCCCGCGTGTACCACGGTTGGCTCCGGGCCAGCGGCATCCGCCGCATGGGCGGTGCCGATCATCACGACAGCCAGCAGCACTGACGACAGTTGCCTCTTCATACGGATGCTCCAGCGCCATCGGCATAGGCCGTGCGCAACAGGTTGTGGAAATGCCAGACGCCGCTTTCGCGTTTGGGGCACAGTCGCCCGGCCTCGTAGGTGCCCGAGCCGAGACCGCGCTGTACCGCTTCGCAAATTGCGATGTCCTCGATTTGCACCTCGTCGCTGAACGCCTGGTCGGCGGCGATGCGCGCCTGTGCCTGTTCGTCCTGCGCGTAGTAGTAGTCGAACTCGACCCGGCAGCGGCCCGGCCCCAGCGGCAGGATGCGGTTGGTCTGCATCCGGCCCGGCATGATGTTGAGCATCACGTTCGGATACACGAAGTAGTAGAACGCCTCGCCGTCGCCGTAGATATCGGCGCTGTTGCGCAGTGGCGAGGATTGCAGCGATTGCCACGGGAACAGCTCGGTGTCGTAGGCGCGGTAATCGAGCACCTTGGACAGCCCCGGATGCACGTGCGGCAGGTGGTAGCCCTCGAGGAAGTTGTCGACATAGACCTTCCAGTTGCAGTCGATCTCGTAGCTGTCGCGGCGCAGGTAGCGCATCGCCGACAGGTCGATCGGCGCAATGCGCTCGGCGATACCCGCATAGACCTCGT
>JAPHUU010000349.1 GCA_026193555.1 Rhodanobacter sp. | reverse complement strand
TCCTGCTGGCCGATCGCCACCCGCAGGCGAAGCTGGCACCGGCAGTGGGCTCGCCTGAGCGCGAGGCGTGGCTGCAGTGGATCGTCTTCCTCAGCAACACGCTGATGTCGAGCTGCCGCTTCTGGTTCTATCCACCGGAGCTGGGTACGCCGGAGCACACCCCGGCCGTGCGTGCGGCACTGCAAAAGAAAATCGAAGGCGCATGGGATCTGCTGGATGCCCAACTCACCGCCCACGGCCCCTATCTGCTGGGTGCCGAATTCTCCGCTGCCGATCTGCTGTTGACCATGGTGATGCGCTGGTCGCGCAACATGCCATGCCCGGCCACCCAGTGGCCCGCCTTGAAACGGCTGGCCGATACGGTGCGCGCCCGTCCCAGCTGGAAAAAACTGTACGAGATCGAGGGCCTCAGCGAATGGTGAGTTAACAGGTGGCCGCGAGGTCATCGACCGCCGTCGATCACCTCGCTCGATGCCTCTCGCGGTGGCCAGTCATCTCAGTCGTCGTCATCCTTCGGCACGGCGACCTTGCCTTTCACACCGGAGTGGCTGACGTCGCCGCTGCCCTTGGCACCGAGGCTGAAATCGCCCGCCACGTCGCTGACGCTGAAGTCGCCGGAACCCAGCGTGTCGGCACGCACGCTGCCACCGACGCCGCGCAGCACCACGTCGCCCGAGCCGACGCTGCCGACCTTGGCGTCACCCTTGATGCCTTCGGCCCTGAAATCGCCGGAACCAACCGAGCCCAGCGCCAGACTGCCGATGTCGCGCGCATCGATATCACCCGAACCGACGCTGGCGGAAAATTTTCCACCGATCTGCTTCGCATGCAGGTCGCCGGAACCCACCACGCTCTGCACCTGCTGCATGCCGACGATGTCGGCATCGCCGGAACCCACGCTGACCGTCACCGGCATGCTGGCCGGGAGTTGCACGGTGACATCCAGGTTCGCGTAGGAAGCGCCGAACAGATGGAAGCTGGCGTGACCGGTGCCACCGAGATCGAGCAGCAGCTGGTCGCCCTCGCGCCGCTGGGTGACCTGCAGTCCGGCCAGCGCTGCCTTGTCGGACGCACAGGCACGGCCATTCAGGGTCAGCCCCTTGGCGCTGTCGCTGCCGCTGACGTGCAGGTCATGGCTGTGCACATCGATCTGCACCGCATGGACACCGGCCAGATCCAGTTGCAGGTTCCGTGGCGCCTCGAACCGGCATGGCGCGGCGAACGCAGCGAGTGGGGCAAGAGAGAGGATGGCAAGGGCAAGACGGTGCATGGAGGGCTCCCGGAGTGATCGACCCTTCTGAGATGCGACTGCGGCGAAAAGGGTTGCACCCCGCGCCACCGGCTTGCCGACTGCCCCCGTCGCAAACCCGGCCAGGCGGTTCTATGCTTTCGGCTCCTGCGCCTTGGCCCGTTGCCACAGCTGCTCCTGCTCGATCAGGTTGCGCTCGCTGAAAGCTCCGCCCTCTGCCGCGGCCAGCTGCTCCATCAGCCGGAAGCGGCGCTCGAACTTGCCGTTGGCGTGGCGCAAGGCGCGCGAGAAATCGACCCCGGCGTGCCGCGCCAGATTGACCATCACGAACAGCACGTCGCCGATCTCGTCCTGCAACCGCATGGGGTCCGCACCATCGGCAAACTCGGCGCGCACTTCCTCCACTTACTCGGTCAGCTTGGCCAGGACCGGCTGCGGATCGGACCAGTCGAAGCCCACGCTGGCCGCGCGCTGTTGCAGCTTCAAGGCGCGCCTCCACTCGGGCAGGCCGGTCGAGATCCCGGCCAGTGCGCTGTCGTCCTTCACCTCGCCCTTGCGCGCCCGTTCGGCCGTCTTGATGTCTTCCCATGCCTGCTTCTGCGCCGCGGCGTCGGCATAGCGCACCTCGCCGAACATATGCGGATGGCGCCGGCGCATCTTGTCGCTGATCGCATGGACGACGTCGGCAAATTCAAATCGACCCGTCTCCTCGGCCATCCGCGCATGAAACACCACCTGCAGCAGCAGGTCACCCAGTTCGTCGCGCAGGTCGTCGAAGTCACCGCGGTCGATCGCGTCGGCAACCTCGTAGGCCTCCTCGATGGTGTACGGCGCGATCGAGGCGAAGTCCTGCTGCACGTCCCACGGACAACCCCGCTCGGGGTCCCGCAGTCGCGCCATGATCGCGAGCAAATCATCCAGGCTGTAGCGGGGCGTATCGGTCATGCCGCGTTGCTTTCCATCAGTACACGGGCGCCCTCACCCGGCCGGGGAGAAGGCTGGAACAAGGGCGCCACTCACGCGGCGCCGTGTGTCGGGATCAGCCTTGCCCGGCCGCCCGCAGGCGCGCGGCCCAGTCGATGCTGGTGTCGCCGACGGCAATGAACTCGGGATTGAGCAGCGATTCGCCGCGGTTGTAGCTGAACGCCTCACCCTGCAGGTCCAGCACCGCGCCGCCGGCTTCCTGCAGCACGCATTGCGCCGCCGCGGTATCCCATTCGCTGGTGGGTCCGAGCCGCAGATAGACGTCCGCCGCGCCGCGTGCGATGAGGCAGAACTTCAGCGACGAGCCCAGCGGCACCAGCTGGTAATCGTCGCCGAGCAATCCCTGCAGCATCGAATCCTGCAGGCTGCCGTGCGAACGGCTGCCGGCCAGCACCGGCGGCTGGGCCAGCGGGCGGGCGCGCAGACGGCGCCAGTCGCCATCGGGCTGTGTCTGCAACCAGGCGCCACGGTCCCGTTCGGCCACGTACAGCTCGCCGGTCACCGGCGCCAGCACCACGCCCAGCACCGGCTGGCGCTGGTCGATCAGGGCGATATTGACGGTGAACTCGCCATTGCGCTTCACGAATTCGCGCGTACCGTCGAGCGGATCGACCAGCCAGTAGCGCGACCAGTGCTGGCGCTCTGACCACGCCAGCGCCTTGGCCTCCTCGGACAGCACCGGCAGCACCGGGTCCAACGTGGCCAGCGCGCTCATGATGACGTGCTGCGCGGCGAGGTCGGCGGCGGTCAACGGCGAGGCATCGTCCTTGGTGTGCACCGCGAAGTCGCTGCGGTAGATCGCCAGAATCGCCTCGCCTGCGGCGCGGGCGATATCCCCGATCTGTCTGGCCAGTGCGGGTGCGATGCTCATGTGCGCTTGAACCGCCCGGCAAGATATTCGCGCGCCATGAACAAGGCCGCGATCGAACGCCCTTCGGTCACGTCATCGCGGCCGAGCAAGGTATGCAATTCCGCCATTTTCCAGGGCACCACTTCAAGCTCCTCGGGCTCGTCACCGACCAGCCGTTCGGGGTACAGATCCTGCGCCAGTACCACATGCGCCATGTGCGTCATGTAGGCCGGCGACAGCGACAGGTTGTGCAGGATCTTCAGACGGCGCGCACCGTAGCCGACCTCTTCCTTCAACTCACGATTCGCGCCCTGCTCGGCGGTCTCGTCCTGATCGAGCCGGCCCTTCGGCAGGCCCAGCTCATAGCGACCGACACCAGCGCCGTATTCGCGCACCAGCAACACGGTTTCATCGTCCAGCATCGGCACGATGATCACCGCGCCCAGGCCGCTTCCCTGCAGCCGCTCGTAGGTGCGGCGTTCGCCGTTGGAGAATTCGAGATCGAGCTGTTCGACACGCAGGAAGTGGCTGTCGGTGGCG